>CANQBU010000055.1 GCA_947589615.1 uncultured Clostridia bacterium
GCAATATAATTATAACAAACGATGGAAAACACTACATAATTGACTGGGCACATGTAACACAAGGTAATGCTTCGGCAGATGTGGCAAGAACATTTTTACTTTTTTCAATGAATGGAAAAGAAAAACTTGCCGATAAGTATCTCAATTTATTTTCGCAGAAAAGCGGCATAACTAAGAAAAATATATTAAGATGGGTTCCAATTGTTGCCGCAACTCAAAAAACAAAAGGCAGAGAAGAAGAACAAGAATTTTTAAATAAATGGATAGATGTTGTAGATTTTCAATAAAAAGGATAAAAATGAGAAAAAATAGGTTATTTTTAATAATTTTTGCAATATTTTTGATGTTTCCAGGACTTCTACTTTGTTCGTGCGGTAAAAAGTATGATTTCAAGTGTGACATTGAAAAAAGCCGCTACCACACCAATTCAATATGGGGAAAGTGTAACGGTTTCAAAACAATATCAATTTGAAATTGTATATAAAAATGGCTACGATATAAGCGATGTTTATGTAAACGGAACAGATAAAAATGTTGAAGTAAAAAAAGTAAAAGGCGAAGATACATGGTGGAAAATTGTTTTTATTTTCACGCCGAAACAAGACAAAACTTATCTTTTTAGCATTTCAGAACCGCGAAAGATGCTTGAAGAAGTAGGGGTGGAATTTTCTGATGACCAACTTGAAAATTGTGGAAGAGATTTGGCTCAAGAGATAAAGATTTTTGCACGCCATGATGGTGTCGGTGACTTTTATCCTCTTTCTAATTTCAGCGGCGAAAATTCCGAACAATACAAACTTGTCTTTGATTTGACTGAAAAAATTGCACAGATAAAGATAAAAATGCCAATTATGTTTACAAATGCCGCTTTAGGTAAGTTAGTAAGTGCCGGAGAATTATATTTTACTTGCCGGCAGGATAAAGACGATGTTTGCCTATATACATTTTCTATGAATGTAAATTCGTCAAATTACACGTTTTTACAGTCAAATATTAAATTAAATCTTGATTTGTTGCAAGATGAAAATAGTTATATTGCATTTGAGATTAACAGCGATTATGAAAGCGATGAAAGTGCATATAAATTTAAAATAATCTCGGCGAAAGAAGATGACGGAAATTTTGATACAAACCTTAAAAAGATTTTTGGGAAGGCAAAAACATATAAGGCAAAACTTGATAGGACATACTCATCACAGGAAGAGGCAGAGCTTCTTAATATGCTTGACCTATTTAATATAAAGGTATTTATTGGTGATAGACAGGTAGCGACCAAATATAATGACATAGAGGATACATTTACATTTACTTTGCAAAATTATGACTTGCCATGCGACTATAATATAAATGAAAATAAATTTAACTTTGCTGTTCGAAACTTGCAGTTAAAAAATGGAAATTCGTCTTACAATGTTCAAACGGAGATAAATTTTAACAATGAACTGAGTTTTGACGATAAAAATTTAAACGAATTTAAATATAGCATAGATGAAAATTATGTTAAGACTTCGCAGTATGCTTCACCATTAAGTCCAAAAAATAAAATTGAATTTAAGTCAAATTATAATCTTTTAACATCAATTTACAGTCAAATTGATTTAACTTTGAATTTTATGGGAAATAATTACACGATAAATGACATTGATATTTTGACTTTATTAAATAGCGGAGAAGATGTTCCAATATTAAGTTTACCAAACACTGAAGAGGAAGAAGGAATTTTGCCTTCTGAAAATGTTGACGGTGTTACTATTCAAATTCTTTATAAGGCTCAAGATAAAAAGATATATATTGATGCCATTTATGATGGGAGTAATTGCTCAAGATTTAATGGCGTTACACTTGAACTGAGCGGCGAGGAGATCACTTTTACACTTGAATTTAAAAGTAGTGATTTTGAGACGGGGCCTTGGGAATATAAAGATTCATCAACACTTGGCACGATTGAAAATGATAAAGTTGGCCCGATTGCCTCAAACGAAAAGTCAATATCTCTTCCTGTTGCGACCGTGACCGCAATCCAGGTGATTGCTTCAAATGAAAAGACAATTGACTTTTCTATTTCGACCATACTCAAAAATGCATCGTGGGGGAATGAGTCCACTTGGGGAATGAAAATAACTTATTTTGGAAAGGAGAATGAAATTCAACCTCAAAACGCATTAATAATTGAAAACGGCGGAAGCATGTCTCAGAGCAGTGAAGGAATAACAATCACTAAAAAAATGACCTTAACAAATGGTGGATATTACATTCAAAATAGCGATGGTCAATATGAACTTTTGACAAAAATTGTCTGCGATTTTGTGAAAACTCTATAAAAAAGGCTGAAAAACGCCTTTTTTTGTTTCAAAAATATTAAATTATCATAAAATGTTATTGGGAGGAGAATATGACGACCAATGAAATAATAAGACTTGTTACTTTGTCAATATCACTCCTCATATCACTTTCTGGACTAATCGTTGCCATAATTAAAGCTGTAAAAGGAAGGAAGTGGAATGACCTATGCTCGGCACTACAGAATTTTATGATAGAGGCTGAAAAACTCACGGAATGCAATGGTGACCAAAAGAAATGTGCAGTTTTAAAAATGGCTGAGGATTTTTGTGCTAAGGAAGGTATAAAATTTGATTCGCAAAAGATTGAGAAAGTGATAGAAGACTTAATAGTTCTCACAAAAGAGGTGAACAATAAAGACAAATCTTAATTTGACTTTTTTATAAAAAGATGATAACATGTCCATGTAATTTCTTGCATGGGCATTTTATATTTAAGGAGGGCATATTGGAAAGGACATTTAATGATATGTGGAATAAAAATCATTTAAACAATATGGGCGATGAAATAAAATATGATAATTGGCTTGAAAAATACATGAAATTTTTTAATAAAGAAAGCAAAATCTTGGAGCTTGGTTGCGGGCTTGGGAATAATGCAAAGTTTCTTGCCGAGCATGGCATTTATGAAGTTGCGACAGATTTGTCGGAGATTGCCGTCAATTATGTTAAAACGCAGATTCCTCAAACTGAAGTGCAAATTCTTGACCTTACAAAGCCGTTTCAATTTGAAGATAATAGTTTTGATATTGTTATTGCCGACTTATGCCTTCATTATTTTTCAAGTGATATGACAATAAAGATAATGAATGAGATAAAAAGGGTTTTAAAAAATGGCGGAAGACTATTTGCGAGGGTCAATTCCACAAAGGATCTAAATCATGGTGCGGGACAAGGGAAGAAATTGGAGGAAAATTATTATTTTGTTGAAGGTTACAATAAGCGATTCTTCGATGAAAGAGATACGAAAAAGTTTTTTGGCACGATAGGGGATTGCCTTGCTAAAGAGGGAACAATGGAAAGATATGCCAAAAAGAAGTTTCTTATTGAAATAGAAGCCATTTGTAAAAAATAGTTTAACAGTTTTGTGAAATCCAAGTCATAATAATTTCAACAATAAATTCAATTTCTTTTTCAGAAAGAGTGCGACCTTTTGGAATTTTCCACCACTTTTCAAGACATCCTCGACAACATGTGGCGGTTGCATGCTGGGCAATAAAAACGGGATGCCCGCGAAATGGGGTCTGTTTTCCGTCGTTTTGTGGAAAGGCGGGAGCAAGCCTGTTTGTTATAAAATCTTTTGCATGATTTTTTATGGTTTCAAGTCCTTTTTCTTGAATATAAATTAAATCTTTTTCTTTTAAATTAAATTTTGACCTAAATTTTGAATTTTTGAATTTATCAAGATTAATTAACATGATAAAATATTACATTATTGCGATAAAATAATCAAGTTTATTTGCTATTTTATTGCATTTATTATATAATATTAAATATAAGGAGATTAAAAATATGGGATTATTTTCAAAACAACTTTTGTCAGTTCTTGAATGGAATGATGATTCAAAAGATATAATTGTATACAGACATCCTGTCGAGAAAAGAGAAGAAATTATGAACAGTTCAACTCTTGTAGTGCGGGAATCGCAGGTTGCTCTTTTTGTTCATAAAGGTGAGATTGCCGATGTTTTTGGGCCAGGAACTTATAAATTAAACACTGAAAACATACCTTTTTTGACAAAATTATTATCACTGCCAACAGGCTATGATTCGCGAATTAAGGCTGAAGTCTATTTTGTAAACACAAAGCAATTTATTGGTCAAAAATGGGGAACGCAAAATCCTATAATGATGAGAGATGCCGACTTTGGCACGATTCGTCTTAGAGGATATGGGACTTTTGCTTTCAAAGTTGATGATGCAAAATTATTCATGAAAGAAGTCTTTGGGACAAACGGACTTTACAAAGTGGAAGATGTTGCAAATCAATGCCGCTCAATTTTAATACAAAACATTTCCGATGCTATTGGGGAAAGTGGTGTTTCTGCCCTTGACCTTGTATCAAACTATCGAGAAATAGCCGATAAAATTGTTGAGGTTGCCGATAAAGATTATAGTAAGATGGGCTTAAAATTATGCCAAGTAGTAGTTGAAAACCTTTCCCTTCCTGAGGAGGTTGAGAAGGTTCTTGACGAGAGAAGTAAACTTGGTATTCTTGGCGATAAAATGGGCTCTTATGCTCAGTATCAAGCTGCTCAAGCGATGAGAGATGCGGCACAAAATCCAAATGGAGGGAATTTTGCTGGATTGGGTGTCGGTCTTGGCGCAGGCACGACAATTGGTCGCATGTTTGGAGAGTCTTTGGCAAATGTAAAAGATGAGTCGCAAAAGAAAACCTGCACAAATTGTGGCGCAAGCATAGATAAAAATGTAAAATTTTGTCCTGAATGCGGTGCAAGCCAAGTTCATGTTTGCCCAAAATGTGGAAAGGAAATAGCAGAAAATGCAAAATTTTGCGTAAATTGCGGTGAAAAACTGGTTAGCGAAAATAAATGTCCAAAATGTGGGGCAAAGGTAAAAAGTGGTGCAAAGTTTTGCCCTGAGTGCGGAGAAAAATTGTAATGAATGTAAATAATTGCCCAACCTGCGGAGGTAAAGTTGAATTCAGTCCCAGTGATAATGCTTTAAAGTGCATAAAATGTCAGAAAATTTTCCCCATATCCAAAGATAATTCAGTTGAAAAAAAGCCTGTAAACGAGGCTATAAATGATGAAGGATATAAGGAGTGGGAAGGCACAATTCGATCTTATCAATGCACAAATTGTGGTGCAAAGATTGTTTTGAATAGATATGAAATGTCCACAAAATGCCAGTATTGCAACACATCTTCACTAGTCCCTGCAGATGAACTACCAGGACTAAAACCAGACGGGTTAATTCCTTTCAAAATAAGTAAAGAGGGTGCAAAAATGCAATTTTCGTCAAGGGTTAATCATAAATTGTTTATTCCACGAAAATTTGTTAAAAATTTGCCCAAACTAGAACTTGGTGCGACATATATTTCATCATTTGACTATGCGTATCACTCATTTTCTTATTATAGCGGAATTTTGGAGATAACCAGACATAGGACAAACAGTAACGGTGAAAGAGTGGAATATGTTGAAAGCGTTCCTATCTCGGGGACAAAGGCGTTTGATTTTAGTGATGTAATTGTCGAGTCAAGCGACATGATTTCACAAACGGAGATAAATTTAATTTTGCCCTTTAACTATAAAGAGGTATGCAAATTTAATCCCGATTACTTAAAAGGATATTCAGTAGGATATTATAATCAAACTGTTGATGACGGATTAAAGAAGGCAAAGAAAATTTCTGATTCCCAACTTTACAATATGATAAGAAATGAATATTCGGGGGCGGATAAGCATGTGACATCTTTAGATGTTGACACAGAATATTCAAACGAAAAATTTTCATACTTACTGGTTCCTATCTATTTTATTAAATACAAATATAAAGATAAAGAGTATTTAAATGTGATGAATGGTCAAAATGGAAATGTAGGAGGGAAATTCCCAACATCAAAATTAAAAGTTGCACTGTTTTCCATTTTAATAGGATTGATTGTTGTGGGAGTGCCAATTGCTGTAATTTTGGCTATTGCATTAGGAGGTTAAAAATGAGTATAGATAAAAATGTTTATCAAGAAAAAAAATTAAAGAAAAGTAGTCTTATGATGTTTGCCACAGTTTGCCTTATAATTGGGCTTTTGATTTTAGCGGGTGGAATTACACTTGTTGTATTTGGCTGCAGGGCGGATAGCACAGGGAAAATGGCGCTAGAACTTGTCTTTGGGATAATAATGATTTTGGTGGGACTTGGCTCTAGCGGAACAAGTATAGCCATGCTGCTTGTTGGTTGCGGAATGATGAATGTCGAGCAAGGAAGTGTAAAAGATGGAAATAGTGCAAAGGGAACGGCGAATGTAAAACTTTGCGATAAATGTGGACATGAACTTGATGACGATGATAAAGTTTGTCCAAATTGTGGAAAAGATGTGGAAAAAGAGATGGAATAATAACCATCTTTTTTTAAATTTAATGTCGAAAATTTTTAATTAAAAATGTTAATATTATTGACAAATTTTACACATTTTGCTAAAATCCATCATTATGAAAACGATATATATTTTAATGGGCGTAATTGGCGTCGGAAAAAGCACATACGCAAAGAAATTAAAAGAGCAATTTGGAGGTGAAATTTTATCATCTGATGAGATAAGAAAGGAACTTGTTGTAAAGGGTGAAGTTCCCGAAAAATATGATTCAAAATACAACCCTGTCGTGTTTGGACTTTTACATAAAAGGGCAAGAGAATTGGCAAAAGAGGGCAAAAATATCATTATTGATTCGACAAATGTGCCGGCTTCCTCCCGTGCACCTATAATGGAGATAGGTAAAGAATTCGGATATAAAATTCAGGGAGAATTGCTTTTACTAAATAATGAAGAGTGCCTCAGAAGAATTTCTTTAAGAGAGAAAAATGATGCAACGACCCATATTATACATAATCCTCAAAAAGCTTTGGATATTTATAAATCACGTCTTGAAAGTGGCATGCCAGAATTAAGTGAGGGATTTCATCAAATAAATACCTACGAAGAAGGTAAATTGGTAAAAAGCGAAAGTAAGATTTTAGTAGCGTCTACAAATCCAGGCAAAGTTGCGATATATGCTCAAGTTCTTGCAGATTTGAATATTCCACACTGTTCACTTATTGACCTAAATCCTCACATCGAAGTTGATGAAAATGGCGAAACAGAAATTGAAAATGCTATGATAAAAGCAAAGGCATATCATGAGGCGACGGGGCTGCCAGTAATTTCAAATGATAGCGGACTCATTATTGAAAAATTTTCAAGCGAGGATCAGCCAGGGGTATTTGTTCGACGATATGGCGGACATGAGTTAAGCGATGAAGAAACAATCAAAATATTTTCTGAAAAACTTGAAAAAGTGGGCGGAAGCAGTGATGGTTATTTCAATGTCGCACTTGCAATTTGCGATAAAGAGGGTAAATATCATTCAAAATTATTTAAAAGTTATAGATATCTAATTTCAAAACCAAGTCCAGTAATATCAAAAGGCTTGCCTCTTCGCTCACTTGATTACAATATGGAGTATCATAAATATATGAGCGAAATGACTATTGAAGAGGCAAACAAGGCGGAAGGGGTATCGATTGAGCAGCAAAGCCAGTTTATAAAAGACATTTTATCAAAATAAAAAAGATTGCATGGAAATGCAATCTTTTTTAAATGCGTCCTTCTTTTTGGAGGATTTTAACACGATCAAAAATCTTTTTATAGACAGTTTTCATAAAAGGTTCAGTTGATTTTTCAATCAATTGGTCAAAAGTGAGCCAGGCAATGCCACTATTTTCATCTTCCTTTATGTGTATAGGCTCATTTTCATCGGCTTCAAGAAGATAAGTTACATTAAGATGAATATGTGCTGAGACGAATTGACCGCGTTTGACATGTCCTAGGACAGGCAGACTTTCAATTGAAACGGGTGTACCCAGGAGGGGCTTGATATTTTGAAGAGATGTTTCTTCTCTTGCCTCTTTTAATGCCACATATTCCATGTCATCATCGCCGTCTGCATGACCGCCAACCCATGCCCAAGATTTGTAGATATTGTGATAAATACACAAA
>CANQBU010000056.1 GCA_947589615.1 uncultured Clostridia bacterium
AGCCGCAGCAATTTCCAAAGCACGCTTTGCCATTTGTTGACCTTTTACATAGCAAAAATCAAGTCCGGTCACATTTGAATTATTGATTTCTTCATATTTACAAGTCTCAATCGCGTTGATTTCTTCATCACCTTTTAAAAATTTTATTGTTTGATTTAAGTCTGTTACGCAATAAACATTTATATTGTCAATAAAACTTGCCTCTTTTTGATTCTCCTTAGGAATAATGAAATTTCTAAAGCCAAGTTGTCTTGCCGAAATTAAGAGTGGCAAAATCCCCTTCACTTTTTTCACGCTTCCATCAAAGGAAAGCTCACCAATATAAGCATAGTCTTTATAATGTTTTAATTCCATTTCCTCATTACATGCAAGAATGGATACTGCTATTGCAAGGTCATATAAAGAACCCTCTTTTTTTATGTCAGCCGGTGCTAAGTTGACTGAAATCTTTTTTATGGGATAAGGTAGCCCCGAGTTTCTTATTGCATTTTTAACTCTTTCTTTAGATTCCTTTATTGACGTATCCGCAAGTCCGACTATGTCAAAATTAGGCAAGCCATTGCTTACATCAACTTCCACATCTATAAGATAACCCTCAATTCCGCGCAGGCCGAAACTTTTAACTTTTGAATACATATCGCTTTCCTCTTTTTCACTATATATTAACATAAAATTTTTATTTTTCAAAATATTTCATAACAATTTTTCAACATTTAAATGGCAAGAAAAAAGGATTGAATTTATTTCAACCCTTATCGTTTTCTTACTTTAAGAATCCAAATACCGAAATCGTCCTTGGTCCGCAATTGCAACCCATTGTATAGTCAATATAATCAACTATAATTTCCTTGTTTTGAGTGTGCTCCCTTAAAAATTCTGCGAATTGTTCTGCCACTTCTTTTTGTCCTGTATGACCGACATACATTTTTCCTGCGGTGGTGAGGTCAGCATATTTAAGCACAAATTCTTCTAGAAATTTTATTGCCCGCCTTCTTCCGATTGCCTTATTTAACAATTTAAGTTCACCTTTTTCATTTGATGTTATTATAGGCACAATCTTGAGAACACTTCCTATGTTTGCAACAAATTTGTTTATTCTTCCCGATTTCTTTAAGAATTTCAAGTCACCGGGCGCAAAAACAGCAAATGTTTTTAAACCGTTTTGGTCAAGTGACTGGAAAATCTCCTCCGCACTTCTTCCTTCATCTGCTAGTTGTTTTGCCATAAGCACATCGAAGGCTATTGAAAAACTCCCCGTAATACTATCTGCCACCCAAACATGTTTCCCATACTTTTCATTTAATTCTCCGGCGACTGTCTTTGCATTATTGCAAGTGCAACTCATTCCTCCCGACAAACCAATGTAAAATACGTCGTAGCCCTCTTTAACATATTTTTCAAATTTTTCATTAAATGTGAAATTGTTTATACAACTTGTCGAACAGCTCTCCGATTGCTCCAAAAGAGTATAAAATTCTTCAGGGTCAGTTATTGGGCAATCAAAACTATTATAGTTAACACCATTAACACTTATATCCATTGCGATGTAATCAACGTCGAGTTCCTGTAATTTTTTGGGAGATAAACTGCAGCAGCTGTCGGTTATTATTTTTACTTTATTCATTAAAACTCCTTTTTTCAATACTGTGGTTTCGAAATAATTTTATGCCTTGATATTAAGTAATTACAAGCGAACATATCTTTTTTCTTCTAAAACTTGAAAATTAAAATCGCTTAAATGTGGAATTTGCCCATTTTTTGCTATAATTCTCTTTGATTTTTTCAATTTATATGCTAAAATATAAAATATGGACGAAAAAGAAATCCTTGCAAAAAATTTGGTTAAATACAGAAAAAACGCTGGTTTAAGTCAAGTTGAGCTTGCAAAGAAACTTAATTACAGCAATAAAAATATAAGCAAATGGGAGAACGGAGAAACAATGCCCAATGCTTTTGTGCTACAAAAAATTGCAAATATTTATGGAGTTAAAATCGAAAACCTTATAGAAGAAAACGGCGAGCTTTTGCCTCAAGAAAAGCAAAAAATTCACAATAAAAGAAAAACTATTTTTCGATTAACCATGCTTCTTCTCGCAAATGCAATACTTTACGCCGGCGGCACACTTTTAATTTATATTTTAAAACTTGTGGGAATTCAAAATTTCCCATTATACTATATCTACCTCTACATATCCCCCCTTACTTTTTTAAGCATTACAATTTACATAAGAGTCCTTTACAATTATGTTGAAATATTTTCAATGTCCGCTTTTAATTGGCTTATATGCCTTTCATTTTATCTGTCATTTATCAAAGCATCAAATATGGCCTTTATATTTGTTATGGGCGGAGGCGTGGAGATAGTTGAAATTTGTATTGCACTTCTCGTCAATATCAAACTTCGAAATGATAAAAAGAAGGCAGAGCAACTAAGTCAAGAGGAAGATATTAAAAAAGAATGAGCTTAAATTTCATTCTTTTTTAATTTATTTAAATTTCCATTCCAAGTAATTTGCTTCTTAGTTTTCTAATTTCTTTCTTTCTCTCTGAGCTTACCCTTGTGGAATCACAAGCCTTCTGTAATGTTCTGTTTCGAACTACATATCTTGGCAGAGTTTGAGTAAACTCAATCATATAATCATAATCTAATATTAAAGCCTCCGAGTAGCACCATGCAAGCGCCATTTCAACATAATAATTTGTGCTTCTCACATTGTCATTTATTAAATTAACCGTCCCGCGCAAATCCTTTTTAAGCGCATACTTCATAAGCCAAACAATTCCAAATCTTATATAAAATGGCTTCTTTGTTTTGAGCAGATTGACAAAAAATTGTTTTTGACTTTCCATCTTTTTTAATCTTAAACATATAAGGTCGCAAGTCGCCCAATTGTCTATATATGGAAGTAATTTTTGAATTTGCTTTACTTTTTTGTCAGCACTCTGCTTTGAAAAGGCAAGCGTTATTCCCGCAATCAATATCTCTTCATGGCACCTAAGTGGAAAATCCTCTATCCTTGGATTGCTTAAAGCAAGTTTTTTCGCAAACTCGCTAAGCTCGTCCATTCTTACACCCTTGATTTCATAAATTGTCGATATAAGCCCCTCATCAAATCTTGCTTTTTCTTCTTGACAATGGCTTGAAATAAATTCTTCTATTTCATCTGTTAATTTGTTCATGTCATTTTTCTCCTTCATTTATAATACATTATAATTCACTTTTTGTCAATAGAAAAGTCGAATTTTGTCGATTTGCTAGTTTAAAACCCTTTTTATAAAAAAAGTCCTTTTATATTTAAGGACTTAGTTGTTGTCTGCTGATTTGATTTTTGCTGCCTTACCAGTAAGTGCTCTAACATAATATAATTTTGCTCTTCTTGGTTTTCCTTTTCTTACTACTTCAACACTTGCTACAAGTGGAGAGTGGCAAGGGAAAGTTCTTTCAACACCAACACCATTTGATATTTTTCTAACAGTGAAAGTTTCTCTGATTCCACCGTTTTTACGTGCAATTACAACACCTTCAAAGCCTTGGATTCTTTCCTTATCTCCTTCTTTAATTCTAACGCCCACTTTAACAGTGTCGCCAATATTAAATTCAGGGAAAGATTCTTTCATGTTCTCTTTTTCTATTTGGTCGATTAAGTTTGCCATTTTGTTCTCCTTTTAATAAAATTTTATAATAATTTAAAGATTAACCTCTTTTTCTTGCTCTTTTACGTGCAGCTTCTCTTTTCTTCTTTTTTGCAACGCTTGGCTTATCATAAGCCTCTTTTCTTCTTATATCGCCAATAATACCATCTTTTTGGCATTTTCTTTTAAAACGTTTCAAAGCACTTTCAAGAGTTTCGTTTTCACCAACTTTAACAGTAGTCAATCTTCTCACCACCTTCTAATTTTATATTTTGTTTTTTAACAACATTAGTATATTATACACAATAAAAAGTTTTTGTCAAGGAATTTCCCTTGTTTAATTTTAAATTTTTGCTGCTTTTACTCCATCTCTAAAGGAATTTTCAAATTTTACGCTTATTATTTTATCCACTAAGTTCTCGTCTGATGAAATATAGCATCTTATATAGTTTTTAGTATATCCGACAAAGTATCCGTCAGCAAACTCCTCTATTAAAACTTCTCCCCCATTGTTTTGGGCAATAAAATTCTCTTTAAGCTTCTCATTAAGTTTCTCAAGCCTTTCAAGTCTTTCTTGTTTAACCTGCGGCGTAATATCTTTATATAATTTTACAGCCGCTGTCCCCGGCCTTTGAGAATATTTGAAAATATGCAATTGGCTAAATTGTGCTTCTTTAATAAAATTTTCACTTTCCTCAAAATTCTCATCGGATTCGGTCGGAAATCCAACTATTACATCAGTGGTTATACCTGCAAGTGGAAAATATTTTCTTATAAGTTCCACCGATTTTAAAAACTCTTCCTTTGTATAATGCCTGTTCATAGATTTCAAAACACTATTTGACCCACTTTGTAAAGATAAATGAAAATGAGGACAAAAATTCTTTAATTCGCTTAACCCTTGGACAAATTCTTCTTCTATAAGCCCCTCCTCCATAGAACTCAGTCTTATTCGCTTTCCATACTTATCGATTTGTTGGAGCAGCGTCAGTAATCCCTTTTTGCCATCTATTTTATAATCAGTCACATTTATCCCAGTAATTACAATTTCTTTTATTGACTCGTTCATTTTTTCAACCTCTTCAATTATCGAAGAGAGTTCTCGTGAGCGGCTTCGCCCTCTTAAATAGGGAATAATGCAATAACTACAAAAATTATCACAGCCATCTTGTATCTTTATGTATGCACGCGCCCTTGTTTGATAAGCAAAAGGTTCTTCTTGATAAACAAGGGGCAACTCTTCCAATTTTTCGATTTTTTGATTGTTTTCACCGTTTTTAAGTATATAATCGATGATTTTTTGCTTTCCGCTTGTTCCAATTACAACCTCAACCCCCTTTTCGGAAAATTGTTTGCTGTTGTTTTGACCGGCACACCCGCATACAAAAATTCTTGAATTTTTATTGAATTTTTTACATCTTGCAATCATTTGCCTTGATTTCTTTTCCGCTTCTCTTGTAACCGCACACGAATTTATTATATAAATATCGGCTTCTTCAAGTTTGTCTGTCGTCTCAAAACCAAGCGAATTTAGATTTGCAATCAGCGCATCGCTTTCATACTTGTTTACTTTACATCCTAATGTAACTACTGCTATTTTCATAAACTTTATTCTAACAAAAATACCTTAAAAAATCAACTTTTTTATTGTAAAAACTTATAAATTATGTTATCATATAAAAAAGGAGAGCAGATGAAAAAATTATTTTGTTTTATTGCGATGCTTATTTTAATATTAACTGGTGGATTAACTTTGTCCGCCTGCGGGAAAAAAGAATATTCAATAACCGTCGAATGTTCACATGGCACTGTAAATGTTGACAGCAAAGCCAAAGCCGGCGAAATTGTATATTTTGATCCAGTCCCAGACGACGGATATGAACTTTTAAAAATTACCGTTAATAATCAGGAAATTAATGAAAACCACTTTGAAATGCCCGCAAAAGATGTTGTCTTGCGTGCCACCTTTACACAATCATATAATATTACTATAAACCCTTCTCCTTATGGAACTATGACTGTTTTAAATTCTAGTTACAAGGGCGGAGATAAAATTTATCTTTCTACCTCCTCTCAAGATGGATATAGAATAAAAAATATAGATGCAAATATATCGCTAAATATCGAACTCCAATCTGGAAATATTTTATATTGGTTTATTATGCCAAATTTCAATGTTGAAATCACTCCAGTTTTCGACAAATTTTATTTAATCAACATTGATCAAAACATACAACACGGCTCTATTAGTGCCATATATGATGCATTTATGGGGGACCAAGTGGAAATAACAATTCAACCTGCACCGAACTACGCTTTAAAACGTCTTACTATAAATGGCTCCCCTTGTTATCCCGTTAATAACAAATACATTTTTACAATGCCTGATTCCGATGTCGCCATTTCTGCCGAATTTGAACTTGTCGAAGAAAATAAATATTTCAATATTTCTATCGTCCAGCCAAGCAATGGAAGTATTACCATTAACAAAACCTCTGCCAGATATGGCGAAACCGTTATTGTAACAGTAAATTCAAATGGCGGTTACAGATTTAAACATCTGCTTATAAACAATTCACCTTTTAACGTTGAAGACAATCCTTATGCCCTGCAGATGCCAAATTATGATATAATAATCTCCGCAGTGTTTGAAAATATAGTCGTATATGGAAGTTTTAATGCCATCAGCATGCAAAGGCTTGATAACGGATTCGCTTATGAGGAAGTTTACTATGTAAATAACTTCATTAATCTTGATGACACTAAATTAACTTGTGGCTATTATGACAGCGAAAAATATCAAATTAAAACCGTAAATTATCATATTGAAGCCAACAACACATTTAATCTTGAAACGAATGACCCATATCTTAGTCAATTAATTATAGAAATCGACGATGATAAATTAATTGTCTCAAATAGCGATGTTTCATTAACTTACAAAAATGTCGAAGATTTTAATATGCCTTATGGGCTATATGCTTCTCATGAAGAAATCAATCAAAGCATTATTGAACTTCAATATATTTTCCAAGAAAATGGCAATATTATTTCTATCGCAGATATTGAATACAATATCCCTGGCTGCGATTTGGGAAAAGCAAAAATTTATGGGAATATTATGATTATTGAAGATGTTAATTATGATTTCTCAAAATATGAGGTCTATGTCGGCAGACTTTCTAAAAATGAACAAGCCTCCACTTTCCAAGGGTTCTCCTGGGATTTCTACGACATTTATTTTGATGAATTTTATCAATTTTACCATGATCCTAAAACATTTTCATATACGGGAGTCTTTAACGATATGACCTATACATATACCAATGAAACTATAAGCGATTTTCATGAAGAAAAAGATAAATTCGTTCGCCTGACTGGAAATCTTGTAACTTTTGGTGCTTATTTAAGTGAAACAATAGAAAATTATGGCTCTTATCAAGGATTTCTTTATCTTGAATATTTGCCTGCTACCATTGAAGGAAACAACATTTCAGTTGATTTTTTAATTCCTTTCAGTGAGAAACCTTTAATATTAACAATTTCTGCACAGCTTAGCGAAGACAAGCAAATCTTGACAGTTTATTTCAATGATAATCAATTTGTTTTTGAGCTTGTCGAAAATATCAATTTCTCTTCAGGCACATATCAAAGAACGGAAAGGTATAATTCTGGCACAAGAATTATCAATGATATTGTCGATGAAAATGGAAATGTAACCGAGTCTATAAAAGAAAATGAGGATACAATTGGACCATATTATATAGGGAAATTTAAAGTGTATGGCAACATTTGCATTTTAGTTTGCCAAGATGACAATTACGGAATTTTTGTCGGAATTGCACAGATTTCAAATGACAATGCTTTGTGGGCAGGTATGAATTATTATACATCAGGCAGTCAGCTTGAAACACGAGAATTTTCATATAATTACACAAAAATCGCATAATCTTTAAGTATTGACTTAATTTACAAAATAAAGTATAATAAATTTAAGGTATTTAAATTAAGGAGTTATTATGAAAAAAATTATTGTTAACGGCAAAAAAATCACCCCTATTCCA
Organism: uncultured Clostridia bacterium; assembly: GCA_947589615.1. Lineage (GTDB taxonomy): Bacteria > Bacillota > Clostridia > Christensenellales > UBA1242 > Caccovivens. The sequence continues at coordinate 7,698 of CANQBU010000056.1, forward strand.
TTTACTTTGACAATTAACAATAAAAAATTCACCATCAAAAACCTAGGGACAAAAATCATTATAAACGGAGAAACTTACTTCAGAAATTCCAGTGCAATTTGTTACGGCAACGGATATAAATTAGAAATTGAAAACTATAAGATCTTTATTGATAATGAAGAAATCAATTTAAATGATGAAAACATAAATCTTGTCGGAAATGGTTTTGTAAACAGGGTCACAATTGATGAAA
>CANQBU010000057.1 GCA_947589615.1 uncultured Clostridia bacterium
TAATTTTATGTGTAAGTAAATATTGAAATGTTAATCTACCCTTCGATTTAATTCGCTCCGCTCATACGCAGAACACTTTGTGTTCTTGGCGCTGCGTCTCGCTCTACAAACTATAGCATTTCATAACAACATTTAAATATTAGCAAATTTTTAAAATTAAGTCAATAGATTTTATAAATTTTTTCAAAAAGGGGCTTAAAAAAAATTAAAAATGAGTCCCGTAAAATCCAGAACTCATAATTATTAAATTTTCGCCTTTTTTCTGTTGCTAATTTATAATATCAATATTTTTTCAATTTTCCAATTCTTTACAACTAAATGTAATTATTTATTCCAAATCAGAATATAGCCCATTCCAATCATCATAATTTTTGTCCTCATCAGTCTTTTTCACTGGTATTTGCAAAATTGGCTCCGCTTTTTCATATCCATCTTCGCTTGAAAGTCTCACCTTTACTAGCATTGACTTTTCTTCAGTTGTAGCATATCTAAGTGCCTCTTTCTCGCATTGGCGTCTGATTTCAATTGTTGCATTGCTACCATAGTCATTTGTTTCGCCATTTTCATCAAATGGCTTTGCATTGGCAAGAAGATTGACGCTTATAAGTCGCATTGTATTTTGAATCCCCTTTTCGCATTCTTCTTTGTTTAACCAAACATAGTCAATTTTACCAAATGTCACAATCGGTGCAGTGCTTGTTGATTTGACTGCCTTATTTATCTTACCGTTCCAAACATAAGCAGTATTTGTAACCATGCGACAATTCTTAAGCATAGTATAGTTCTTATTATATGCTATCTGGAGTGTGACGCGCAGCCCGAGTATAGTAAATTTACCTGATTGTGAACTCACATGACCATCAGGAAAAATAACTGCTATTTTATCTGGCTTCTCATCAGCATTTCGTGTAAAATAATAGCCGGTTCCGTAATTCTTGTCCACAAACGTGTGTTCCCTTATTGCTTTTATTAAAGGTTGAGCAACTGCAAATGCGTGATATTTGTCCAATAATTCGCGATAGTCACTGAGGCTTGGCAGATTAACATAATTTTCAATCGAAGACATATTTTTACCTCTTTATAGTAAATATTTTATCACATTTACTTTTTCATGTCAAGATTGAGTGCTCATGATAATATCGTTATCTTATTATATTTTTAATATTTTTTGCGATCTTATATACGTCATTTCTACAATAAAAATTAAGGATGTTTTTTGCTTAAAATAAATTTTATGTGATTTTTTCGATTTTTAAGGCAATTTTATTGAAATTTTACCCATTTTCTTCTTAATTATCTCATAATGACTACTCAACTATCGTAAAACTGAAGCTGCAATATCTTCCATCTGCAAAGGCAACATTCTCTGAAAAAAGCAGGTCTTCTCTTATGCGGAGCATTACTGTTATAACATAATATCCCGCTTTTATTTGTGTGCCAAGTGGCATCCTTGCCCCGTCACATCTCAAATCATAGAAAATAATTTCCGCATTTTGATTGCCATCAAAAACTGTCACAATATCAATCGTCTGAGAGCGAATATCTTGCATTTTTATCGTGCCACCATTGACATACGGTGAGCAAAGTTTTATGTTTTTTTCAGTCAGTTCATTTGAAAACACTTGCCACCATTGAGTAAAATGCTTTTCGCTACAGATGTAATTTTCGTTATCAACCAACTCGACATCTGCTTCTGCCCTATAAAAGCCTACTTTAGTTAAATCTTGAGTAATTTCACCACCGCTTGATTGAATATCAGTTGTGCTACTATAATAAATGGTCGTTTTTGATATGGAGAATGCTTTTGCCACTTCAGAATCTGTAATTGATAAATTCATTTTAAAATCGGAATTAGGTTGATAAATATAATGGTCAGACAAACTTCTTTGCGCATTTCCCCATTTAATCATACCATCAAGGGAAATCTCCCGCTTATTTATTTTCCAAAAATGTTCAATAACATCTTGATTTTCACTTATTTTATATATTTTATCTTCTCCAATCGATTCCACCTTCGCCACAGTTTTATAATAACCTGCTTTTGATAAATCACTTGTTGGAGTTATTCCAAAATTATCCCCTGACAAACTAAAATAATGTTTATATGAAAATTTGACATTACCAAGGATATTCTTCTCAATTACTGTTCCATTTTCGGTTGCATCAAAAGTGGTAATATTTATTTTCTGCGGCTTGCCACTGTAAACAAACTCATTTTGGTTAAACTTAATATTAATTAAATTGATTTCTCTTAAATTGACAACGACATCAAACTTCTTACTAAATGAATCACATGAAAGCGTCACATTATAAGTTCCCGCCGCTAAATCTTCACTAGAGTAATTTTTGTTCAATTCAAAATCTTTAACTCGTTCCTCTCTATCATCATAATATTTTATAACAATAAAATCACTTTTTGTAATACTTAACGTATCGTTTACCTTGACAACAAACTTTTGACCGTCAAAATTGGGATGATCTTCACGAACGGTAAATGTCACGTTAATTAATTGAGATTGAGCATTGTCAGGTCTTTTCCATAATACAAAAATCAAGGAAAGAACTATTAATAGTGCAAGCATGCTTGCAAGTAAAATGAAATTGCCTTTTTTCATTAGTAACTCCCACTTATTTAAGTATATCATATAATTAAAAAGAAAAACTAGTAAAACAAACAAAATTTTACAAATTATGATAATTTTCCTTTAAATTCTCGCATTTTATAAAAATGATTGTGTCCTTTTTAGACTCAATCATACATATTTTCATAATTATTATCTTGCATATTTTCTTAAACATTTAAAGCGTATATCTTGCATATTTTCTTAATCTTTAATCTTCATCATCTTCTCTCATAAAATCTAGAATTTCATAAAAATCCAGATTTGGAGACTTATTTTCACCGTCATAAGGCAATGTTATAATATAAAAATTTCTACCATTGTTATACGCTTCGAGTTGTTTAGCATATTTATCTAAACCGATATAATACTCATCTTTCATTCCCCCAATGTAAAAGTATTTATTTGGCAATTTCTTTTCAGTTATAAATGATTTAGAATTTGCTTCTTTAAGCGTTTGCGAGCCTTGTTTCCTGCTTGTTGAGAAAATTTCAAAATTATTAATCCTACCCCCATCAAAATATGAATACCACTCTTTTAATTGAGAAGGCAAGTCTTTAATAACGCGGCGAACTTTAAATAATGTTAATTGTCTGCTTGGGAACAATTCAAATGTATATCCAGTCTCGATTTTTGTCTTCAGATAGTCATAATATGATGAGCTTTTATCAAATTTTCCAACTTTTTCGCCATTTTTAAGTGTTTTTTCTGTTATTTTTGTTAAATTATCTCTTTTCATATTTCCTCCTTAGTTCAATCCTGTTTCTTTCAACGTGCTTTTTATCGTCTCAATCAGTCTTATTCTTTCTTTCGGAATTCTTATCATATTTTCAATGTAGTCTTCATAGTCATGCAGTTCTTTCTTTTCGTCACTACTTATTTCACCTTTAACTCCCCACATTTGAGCAAACTTGGTCAATGTCATCATTGTTCTCATCAATGCATCTACTGCAATTTCTTGATTTTGAGTAATAATATTTCGCGAATATCTTAAAATTGCAAAAATTATTTGCAAATAGTCGCTTTTTTCTGAAAAAATGCATTGTGGAATAAAATTAATAATGTCAAATCCATATTTTTCAATCATATTTAGTGCCTTATCGAGTGTGTCAACTTCAGGAATATAGAACATTCTAAAACCTTCCATTTCATATATCTTTTCGTTGTAATGCTTCTTAAATTTTTCATTTGCGTCATTGAATTTTTCGATATTGTCATCATAGATTTTTGCAGGTATCTTTTCGACAAGTTCCCCATCTAAACCATAATTATTAATAATTTCAATAATTTCATCTACATTTTCTAGTTTTTTATTCGGAATTTGCTTTTCTCGCTTCTTTTCCCTATATAGAAAACTTGGCGTCAACTTTAACTCTTCACTTAATTCTTCACCCGTGCAACTTATCAAAACCCTATCTTTAAAATCATCTTCTTTGGGTGCGGTGAATAATCCATAACTTACATCGACAGCAGGCAAAATTCGTTTATATCCTTTACTTACTTGATTTCCGTTTATGTCAATCAAATATTCCAGTCCGTCATTTATATTTAACGCCGGGCAAACTCCTGTTTCAAAACTGCAATGCCCACATAATTCCAATTTTTCACCCTTTGAAATATCTACTAAAAAGTCCTTAAATCCTATTTTATTGCCCCAATTATCAATTATAAAAGAAATGCCATCAATGTCTAATCCTATATTTTTCTTTCTTTTCTTAGCAATATGATATCCGCTTTTAGATAAATGTATTTCATCATAACAGTAAGGAGTTAAACAAACATCTTGTCTCCTATCTAATATTGCCTTTTTCCCATTCCTTTCCGAAATAATTAAATCTTTGAAATTACTTTTTTCCTTTTGCGGCTCAATCAAAGCATTGAGCGACAAGTTAAATTCTCGGCATAAGTTTATCAAAAAATCCAAATCTGGAGTTCTGATTCCATTTTCATAATTACTTACCGCCTTTTCGGTAATATAGAATTTCTCAGCAAATTGCTTTTGAGTCAAGTAGTTATCCACTCTCGCATCTTTTATAAATCTTGCTATGCTTTTCATTCTAACCTCCTTATATTCGTATTATAACACATTACAAGCCAAAAACAAATCATTTTTAATTTAATTTTCTCCACACTTTGTTCTAGTTTTTTATTTAACGACATAGAAACAAAAAACACCTCAATTTTTGATAGGTGTATCTTGTTTTTAATATTTTTAATGTATTCTAGATTTTTAATCTTGTTTTTTAGGCTTTTATATATATTTTTTACATTATTATCACTTTACCTTCAAGATAACTGTCAATCACCTTCTCTGCTCCCGTTCCAAACTTTTCAAAATTTGCAGTCAATTGAGCCCTAGTAATTATCTTAAATTTGTAATCCTTATACATCTTTTTCATGGTTTTTTCAAATTTATTCTTTCCCAAAAGTTCTCTGACGGAATCAAACATTATAACACTTTTTGTGTATGTGCATTGAGTGTATTCAGGCTCAGTGTCAAAATCACATATAGCTCTGTCCATTCGTCCATCAACCTGACCATTTATTTTTTTATACACATCTTCAAATAACTTGTAACTTTTGGTGGCGGCTGAGATTAATTGAGGATATTTTTCGTTATAACTTTCATTTTTTTCGAAAAACAAAAGTGTGCTATATTCCGCTAGGCCCTCATCTATCCATGCGTGATTATATTGGTCATCACCTACAACGCCATACCACCATTGATGTGCAATTTCATGGATTATTACATAGTTATATTCACTTTGCTCCTCAATTTTGTCACTTATTAGCACTAAATTTGGAAACTCCATACCTCCATATACAAAATTTGATTTTACAACCGAAATTTGATTGTAAGGATACTTTCCAATCATATCATTAAAAGTCTTAATTGCATCAATACTTGTTTTTAAGCATTCATCAAGATTGTCATCGTTTGCATATCCATAATAATTTACAACAACATCATCTACTTTCCCTTGAACATGGCTAAACTTTTGAGATAAAACAATACAAAAATCTCGCACATTTCTCTCTTTATATTGATTTTTTATTGTATTTTCACCATTTTCACTTGAAATTAAGTCTCCCGTGCTTGCAATTTGAAATTTAGAATCAAACTCTATCGACACATTATAATTAGCAACTTCACTGTAAAATGGGTCGCCATTTGAATGATATAGCGACTGCGAAAATCCTACATTTTCATCATAAACACACACAATAGGATAAAAATTACCTAAATTTATAGTGCTATCTCCATATCCAAAACGATGATTCATGTTTGGTAGGCAAACAGAAAATTCTATTTGCAAATCCACGCTTTCACTTGGGAATAACTCTTCTTTCAAGTTTATCGCCAAGATATTTTCATCTTCCCCTTCAATTGTAAAAGGAATTTCTTCTTCAATTTTTACACTATCAATCTCAATATTTCCATAACTCATTCCATTTGGATAGCCTTCCTTTTCATGAGTTTGCGAAATTACAGGATTTTTTGCTCCCTCACGAAAGGCATTGGGATAAAGATGAAAATAAAGCGTTTTAAACGCATTCTCACTATTATTATAATATTTGACCCGCTCACTTCCGTTCAGGAGGTGCTTTTCATCATCATATTTTAATTCCATATTATATGATGTTAGATTTATTTCCTTCTTCCCGCAGGAAATAAAAAAGAGCGGCACTATTAAAAGCAAAGCAAATGTCACAAAAAGTGGCAAATATATCTTTATCTGTTTTTTGGTTATCTTCATTTTCATGCTATATTATACTAGAAATAAAAATAAATAATTACCAGTCCTTATTATTTTGTTGAAATATTTTATCTTTTGTGATACAATATGTAAAAGTATTATGGAGTAAAAAATGTCGTTTTGTAGATTTTCAACTGAATTTATCGCCAATTCAAAAACAGAACTTGATAACATTTTTATCAATGATTATCTTCCTTTTGCAAAACCAGCAGATGTGGTTGTTTACATCTATGGGCTTTATCTTTGCAATTCAAATGGTTTTGACAATTCTTTAAATAATGTCGCCCAAACTCTTAATATGAGTGAAGAAGATGTCATCTCAGCTTATGAATTTTGGGAGGAGCAAGGACTTGTCCAAATTTTACGAACAAATCCTATACAAATAACCTATATTCCACTTAAAAATGTTATAACCGCAAATAAACTTTACAAGCCCGACAAATATACAATCTTTAATCAGCAGGCAAATGAAATATTTAAAGGTAAACGCAGTATTTCCAAGCATGAATATCAAGAATATTATGATTTTATTGAAAGATATCATGTTGAACAGGAAGCCCTCCTTATGATTATGCAATATTGTGTAGAGACAAAACAAAGTGCCGTGGGATATAATTATATTTTAACCGTTGCAAAAAATTGGGCAAATGAGGGAATAACAAGCACCCTTCAAGTGGAACAAAGATTACAAAAATTTCAAGAAAAATCTCCTGAAATGTGTGAAATTTTTAATCTTGTCGGCATAAAACGCTCCCCCTATGTTGAAGAACGTTCGTTACTTAATAAATGGCTCAATGATTATGGTTTTACAATTGACGTCATTCTTCATGTTTGCAAGTCTTTTAAAGGCAAAAACCGATTTTCTTTTGAAAAAGCAGATAAAATACTTTTAAAATACTATGAAATGAAATTATTCTCAATTCAAGAAATTGACAGTTTTGAATGCCAAAAACAAGAACTTTACACCCTTGCAAAGGAAATCAATAAATCTTTGGGGCTATACTATGAAAATCTTGAAAATATCGTTGAAAGTTACATTTTAAAGTGGATAAATATGGGTTTTGACAGTAATTTACTACTTGATATCGCAAATTATTGCTTTAAAAGTTCAATACGAACGCTCGAAGGTATGGATAAATCAGTCGCAAAATTTTATAAACTTGGACTTCTTACCGATGACGCTTTCAATGAATACATGGGCAATCTTATCTCGATTGATGAAAAAATTCAACTTTTACTTGATAAAATGGATGTTTGCCGTGTAGTTAATTTTATAGATAGAGAAAACTATAAGACTTGGACTGAAAATTGGAAACTTGGAGAAGATATCATTGAATATGCCGCTTCGCTTGCAAAAGGAAAAGACAACCCTGTTAAATATTTGAGCAAAGTTTTGGCAGATTATCACGAGAAAGGTATTAACAATATAGAAGAAGCAAAGAAAACGTCACCTGTTGAATATGTGAAGGAAAATAAAAAGAATTTCAAAGGTCGAAGTTATTCAAGCACACAACTCAATGCACTGT
>CANQBU010000058.1 GCA_947589615.1 uncultured Clostridia bacterium
TTGTCCTGGTTCAAGGTCAACTTTTCCGGAAGCAATATTGTCAATTTGTGGCTCATCATTAATTTCACCTTGATCAACTTGATAGTTAAAGTAGGTTGTTACACTATGATTTGCAGCATCTGTTACGGTAACTGCTACTTGATATTTACCTTGTGTTGATGCTCTGAAAGAGCCTGCGTTAACTTTGAATGTTTCTCTTACAGTATCAAATTCTGTCGACACGCCAAGGCTTTGAAGGTATGTTGTTTTAGTTTCTTCACCACTTCCAACAATTTTCATAACTGTAACCTTTGCAGACATATAATTTGCGCCTTTATCTTCAAAGTGAAGAGTAGGAAGTTTTATCTCTGCAGGTGCTTTTTGATTTTCTCCTGAAGGTGGATTTTCAACTAAGAACAATTTTGGCATGTCACTATCAGCCATTTGTGCTATTTTAACAGTCTTTGTGAAGAATCCTGCATTTCCGTCATCATCAATTGCGTATGCTAAAATTTCAACATACTCAGCACCGGCTGGACGTTTTGACAAATCAATTGTGTATTTTGTCTTTGTAGTGTCATAATACCAATTTTCACTCTCTATCAAACCATTAGTATCCTCTACTTTAGTATACCATTTATCCTTGTCCTTAGTATTAATGTTCTCTTTCTTGCCAATAACATATTTTAATGTTTCTTTGGTAAGATCTGATTGAAGAGGTTCTTTACTTCCATTTAAGAATCTATATGCGGTAACTGCATCAAGGCGAGTGTCTTGAGAGTCAGTCGCAGTAGCAACATTAAACTCAATTTTATCGGTAGTAAGATATGCGGCTTGAAGATCTGTTGAGAAAGTCAATGATGGACCATCATTATCAGTATATCCAGAAGCAAGGTTTACTGAATAAACTTTTTGTGTTCTTGAATTTATTCCATCACTAGCATAGTAATAGAATGATATTGAATCTCTGAAATCTATTGAATTCCCTTCAGGCTTAATATATGCATAACCGATTTTCTCTGCATTTTGTGGATCGTCTGCTTCCAATCTCATCATTTTTTTCAATGCATCAGGATCATTTTCTGTAAGTTCGGGAACAATGTCTTTTACATTGTTTTCAGCATCTTTCTCAAGAGATTTGTTAAATTCAGTTGTAACAAGAAGGAATTTTTTTGCTTTTAAGAATTTTATGATTTCGGTTGGATTAGTAATATCCTTTCCCTCAAGAACCATTTGTTTCTTTAATTCATAGTTGTCAGTGATGATTTGTTTTAAAATACTATCCAAATCATCGCCCTCTTCTGCTTTTGGAGCGAAAATTAAGTTATAGGAATTGTAAATATCTTCACCTGTGCCATCGCCAATAATGAACTTTCTTGATGTTGTATTATCTCTGATTTCACGGCTTAAAACGAGTTTATCTCTTTCAACCATGTTATCTGTTCCGCCTACAGCATAAAGAATGATGTTTCTATTTACCGATCTATTTTTAATCTTTGTATCTACAGTCTTGTAAGTGTTATCTTTTGAATTATAAGAATCTTCAAGACCATCATACGCATAAACATTTGCAGCACGTGTATCCTTAACATTGTCAATAGTGAAGCTTCTCTTACCTACATTAATTTCACTGCCATGACCATAGAAATCTGTTACCTCATAAACAAATCTGAAAGAACCTTCAACTTTTGCTTTAAATATTCCTTTCTTTAAAAGGTCAACATCAATCTTCTCGTTGTCCTCTGTAACTTCAACATAGTCACTGTCATTATTTTTCCAGTATGCTTTAATGTTATACCAAACTTCAACCGACTCACTTGCAGGAGTGTTGTTGGCAGCTGTTGATGCGGTAAGTTTTGGAAGTTCTCTCTCTACGCCTACAACAGCAGTTAAGTCTGAATATGATGATGACCAACTTGTAGTAAGGTCATATCCGTTTTCTTTTCCATCATTATTAGCAGAATGATAGTAACCATTATCAACTTTAAATGACTTTGAAACCGAAGAGATAAATACAGGTGTTCCACTTGTGCTTAATGAATAATATGAATAGATGATTTGGAAAGTCTTTCCTTCAACACTTTCATAATTGAGGTCTTTCCCTGCAATATAGAACTCCTGCTTTCCTTCAACATCTCTTTCCTGAATTTTAACATAACGTTTTTCGTCGCCTGTCTCTCCTGTTCCAACTTGAACATTACTTGCAAGACGAATTTCAACGAATGCGTTTTTCTTGTTTTCAGGTGCTGGAGCGGGATCAGTGAATCCTGCTTTATCTATAGTGTAATAACCATCATCTTTGGAAGTGAGAATTTCTTCACCGTCTGCATCTTCGATAGTAGGCAATGGCAAAACTATATCTTTATTTGCGGCAATAGCCCTATCGTATACAGATGGAATTATATTTGCATTATTTGTTGGAAAATCAAAAGTTACATCAGCAGCTTCGCATTGAACATACATATCATAAGTATATGTGTCGTCACCATCAACAACAGTATATAAAATAACATAACGACCAATTCTGTCGGCAGTAAATTTTCCATCCTCAACTGATACTTCATCGTTCGTTGCTTGATAATAAACTTTGACCGTTCCTGTGATTGTCCGTGTATCATGACTTTTGGTGTTGGTTTTACCGCTTTCAATTTCCAAAGACTCTTCTTTACCGCCTGCATTATATTTATATGACGCCGCTGGAATAGTAACAGGTTGTCCTTTTTTTACTCTTGTTTCGGTTGTAGCTTCTTCCCCTGTTCCTTTCTGCCCTACTTGCAATCTGTTTGTGTTTAAAGTTGCATCAGTCCCAGAATAGTTATCCACTGCTTTTGCAATTGCGTTTACTGGAAAGAACGCGCTGCACAAAACAAAGGCAAAGCCAACGGCTACGCCTTTAAAAAGTCCCTTGATTTTCGATTTTGATTTGTTCATAATTTTTCTCCTCAAATTACTTCATGTATTTATTAACAATTAATTGTAAACTATTTTTAATTTTAAGTCAACAAAATTGCATAATAAAAACAAAAATATTTTGTGCGAGGCATATTCTTTTATGCTGTCGAGGTTTGCCTTGTTTTGTCGAATGGCGCCTTCTTTTAATTTTTTTTGAATTTTTTATTTTTTCTTGCACATTTTAAGTCAACTTTGAGTAGTATGTTAATGTGAAAGGGAAATTATGTTAAAATCCCCTTCAATTTACATAAGAAATTTTTAGGAGGAACAAATGAACTTTTTTAACAACTCTTGTGGTGGAGGCTGCTCTAACGGCTTCGGTTTTGGCGGAGGCTGTGACAGCTGCTCACTCTTACTTTGGCTCATCATCTTACAATGCCTTTGCGGTAACGGAAACGGCGGATGTGGCTTAGACTGTTGCACAATCATCTTGTTATTACTTCTCTTGGGATCTTGTGGCAACGGATGTGGGAAATAATAATTAAGACCACAATAAAATCAGGGACTTGAAATCCTTGATTTTTTATTTCCATTGATTATTTTTTTATGTCTAAAAGTCCATCTAAAAAAAATTTAATTATTTTTAAAAATCTCTTTACTTTTGGTATTTTTGTTGCTAAAATATAAATAGTTATATTGTTAGGAGGGACAAATGAAATTTGATAAAGACTGTGAAATTATTTGGCATGACAGAAAGCGACATTTCGGCTTACCAATTTCTTTCTACCGTTATTACATAGTTAAAAAAGAAGGAGAATGGGTTAAATTTTTCAGGCATAAAGGATTCCTTTCCGCCATTATTGACGAAATTAATGTTTATAGATGCTTTGATGTTACTTTGATTGCCTCTTTGGGTGATAGAATTTTCAGAACCGGAACTTTGGAAATTTCAAGTAACGATGCTCATTCGCCTCAATTCCACCTTCGTCATATTGCAAACCCATACAAGGTTCGTGACTTGATTTCAAGTTTAATTGAAATTGAGAGAAAGAAGAAGCATATTGGCGTAACAGAATTCCAGACATTAAACTAAAAAATTATCCGCATTATCAATGCGGATTTTTTTGCAATAATATAGTAAATTTTTATATAAATAAGGATAATTTCAGTTATTTTCTGTTATTTCTTTAAGTTTTTTTAAAAATTCTTTAAAATATTGAGGTAAATCAATTTCAAAAGACATTTTTTCGTGTGTCCTTGGATGAATAAAACTTAATTTATATGAATGGAGTAGTTGACCATTTAAACCTTTTACAGCCTTGCCATATACATCATCTCCGACAATTGGATGATTAAGATACTTTGCATGAACGCGTATTTGATGCGTTCTTCCTGTTTCAAGATGAAATTCGACAAGGTCATATCCCTCATAAGATTTAAGCACATTATAATTTGTTATGGCTTTTTTACCCGATGTGGATACAGCCATCTTTTTTCTATCTTTCACATCTCTTGCAATAAACGTCTCCACCCTGCCCGCCTGATTTTTGAGGTGTCCCTCACACAAGGCAATATATGTTCTCGAAAAATTTTGCTTTTCTTCTATCTCTTTTGCCAACAAATTATGTGCATAATCATTTTTGGCAACAATCATAAGTCCAGATGTATTTTTATCAAGTCTATGAACTATGCCCGGTCTCAACACCCCATTGATTCCGCTTAAATTTTTTATTTTATACAAAAGCCCATTAACAAGTGTTCCGTTTTTTGTAGATGAACAAGGATGCACTACAAGCCCCTGAGGTTTATTTATTACAATAAGGTCATCATCTTCATAAACAATCTCAAAATCGATATCTTCCGCCTCAACTGACAATGGCTTTGCCTCTTCATAAGAAAAAGAAACCTTCTGCCCCAACTTTAATTTTTGTCCTGACTTAACAATCTTTCCGTCAACCAAAAAATCCCCATTTTCAATTAACTGCTTAATTCGACTGCGTGATAAATCCTGACAATGAAGAGCAATCAATTTGTCAAATCTTAAAGAATTATCATCAACAAAAAATTCGCCTTCAACCATTGCCGTTTTCCTTGTCTGAATCGTCATTTCCCGGCTTTTCTATAATAATTTCATCTTTTTCATCGTTTTTTTCAATTTTTTCACTGTTTTTTTCATTATTTTCGTTATTTTTATTTATTCTTGCCTCCTCTTTGGAATAATAGAAAAGAAAATAAATAGCAATAATTATAACTCCGAATGTCAAGGCGACATCTGCAAAATTAAAAACAGGAAAATTTATAAACATAAAATTTATGAAATCTCTAACGTAACCAAATACAATCCTATCGATTAAATTGCCCAGTGCACCACCTACAATCAGCCCTGCACCAACGGCCAAAAGAATTGAACTTTTTTCACACGCTTTTTTAACTCTTAAAACATAAAAAGTTATAAATAAAGCGAGAATAACTGACGTTAAAATTATAAGAAAAATAGGGCGACCACCAAAAATCCCCCATGCGGCACCGGTGTTTTTTACATAAATAAAATTAATTAGCGGAGGCATCACCTTTGCACTATCGCCTACATTTGGCACGACATGTTTTATTATCAATCCCTTAGTCAAAAGGTCGAGAAGCAAGACCCCAACAAATATTGAAATTGCAATAATCGGCGAAAGGAATTTTTTTATTTTATCCTTCAACTTCCATTCCTTCTGGCAAAACTAAATATAATTGCTTCTCGTCGTTAAGTGGTATAAATTTTGCATTTGCACCATACGCAAACCCACGTATATATTCTATCGCTTTTGCCGCATCTTCGCTTGGACAATATTCAAGTGAAAGAATTATTGCCCTGTTATTCTTGACAAAGTTTAAAAATTCTTTTATTTGGTCTTTTTTCTCAGGATAATAAACAGGAACGCCGTCGATTTGATCTGGACGCATATTTGCGTTTTTTAATTTGTATGTCGCTTTTGTTTGTGTTTTTTTCGATGTCTTGGGCTTACTTTCACCCTCAAAGCCCAAAAACTTAAAAACATTTCCCATAAATCCCATAGTTTACCTCTAAATACCTTGTTATGATAGCACATAATTAAAAAAAAGTAAAGTGCATTGGTGCATTATGCACCTTTTTTATTAATTTCATGAGTTATATTTAAGAGCTGCATTATGCACCCTTCTTGTTCACTTAGTTATGTTGTATTTAAGAGAGAATGTAATTATTCCTTTTAAATATCACCTAATTCGATAATAATAAAAACTAAGTTTTCCAGAGAGTGTGGAATATATCCCTTTAAATATCATAAAATTCGATAATGATGAAAACTAAGTTTTCTCAGAGAGTGTGGAATATATCCCTTTAAATAGCACTAAATTCGTTAATGATGAAAACTAAGTTTTCAAAAAAGATGCCGACATAAGCCGACATCTTTTTTTATCTCTAAATTATTCAATGATTGTTGAAACAACACCAGAACCAACTGTTCTGCCACCTTCACGAATAGCGAAACGAAGTCCTTGTTCACAAGCAACTGGCTTGTTAAGAGTGATTGTCATCTTAACGTGGTCACCAGGCATAACCATTTCAACACCTTTTTCAAGTTCAACAACACCGGTAACGTCTGTTGTTCTGAAGTAGAATTGTGGTCTGTATCCATTGAAGAATGGAGTATGACGTCCACCTTCTTCCTTTTTAAGAACATAAACTTCTGATGTAAACTTGAAGTGAGGGTGAATTGTTCCTGGTTTGCAAAGAACTTGTCCTCTTTCGATATCTGTTCTTTGAATTCCACGAAGAAGTAATCCAGCGTTATCTCCGGCAATTGCAGCATCAAGAGATTTGTGGAACATTTCAACACCTGTAACAACAGTTTGTTTAGATTCACCAAATCCAACGATTTCAACTGTATCACCAACTTTAACTGAACCACGTTCTACTCTACCAGTAGCAACTGTTCCACGACCTGTAATTGTGAATACATCTTCAACAGGCATAAGGAATGGTTTATCTGTTTCTCTTGTAGGCTCTGGGATATATGTGTCAAGAACTTTAACAAGTTCCTTTACGCAATCGCAAGCTGGGTCATCAACTTTACCTGCTTGACCTGCTTCCAAAGCTTTTAATGCAGAACCCTTGATAATAGGAGTTGTATCTCCAGGGAATCCGTATTCAGTCAAAAGATCTCTGATTTCCATTTCAACGAGTTCAAGAAGTTCAGGATCGTCAACTTGATCGGTCTTGTTCATGAATACTACAATATATGGAACACCAACTTGTCTTGCAAGAAGGATATGCTCTCTTGTTTGAGGCATAGGACCATCTGTTGCAGCAACAACAAGAACTGCACCGTCCATTTGAGCAGCACCGGTAATCATGTTTTTAACATAGTCGGCGTGTCCTGGACAGTCTACGTGAGCATAGTGACGAGTTTCACTTTCATACTCAACGTGAGCGGTATTAATTGTAATACCTCTAGCCTTTTCTTCTGGGGCTTTATCGATTTCATCATATCTCATTTTTTGTGTGCCGAATAACATTGTAATTGCGGCTGTGAGAGTTGTTTTACCATGGTCTACATGACCAATAGTTCCAACGTTTACGTGTGGCTTTGATCTAACATAAGCTTCTGCCATAATATTTTATCTCCTTTTATTTTTTAACTATCTTATTTTAACATACTTTTTTTATTTTGCAAAACGTTTTTGCAATATTTTTAAATTATTCTTGTTTTGCTCTCTCGCCTATAATTGTTGCAGCGATATTTTTTGGAACTTCCTGATAACGAAGAGGTTCCATAACATAATTTCCTCTGCCTTGGGTTTGAGAACGAAGGTCTGTCGCATAACCGAACATTTCAGCAAGTGGAACTTCAGCATTGACAATTTGAACTCCCGCTGTGCTTTCGTTTCCGGTAAGCATACCACGACGAGATGTCAAGTTGCCCATAACTGTTCCCAAATATTCATCAGGAACTTCAACTGAAACCTTCATGATAGGCTCTAAGATTACAGGGTCAGCCCTCTTTGCA
>CANQBU010000059.1 GCA_947589615.1 uncultured Clostridia bacterium
ATCGGTTTAATTCGCTTTGCTCATACGCAGAACACGGAGTGTTCTTGGCGATCAGTCTCCCGCTCCACCACTGATAGTGAGAGAATATTAACTGTTCTTGAAAGTCAAGTTTTAGTTTTGCTCTTTTAAGAACACTCCTATATAATACCAAAAAAGCAATTCTTTGTCAATAAAAATCTCAAAAATTTTTAAAATTATTTTTTTGGTGTCGGTGAGGGGCGAGTTGTTTTATTTGATTTATCCATTTTTTTTGGCTTACAGCAATTCTTTGTCAATAAAAATTTCAAAATTTTCTAAATTTATTCTTTGCACATTGGCAAGGCTTTCATTTCTTTGTTCAATTTGTTCATTTTGTTTTTTCAAATCATCTAATCGTTTTTGTCTCACATTTAGTATTATTGCTGTTGTGATTGCAAAAGCGATAACAAGTGCAAGTGCTAGTGAAAGCCAAAAGGTTGTCCAATTTATTTTAAAAGGTTTTTTCAATTTTTTCTCCTTAATTTAATATAGCATTTTTTAATTAGTTTTGTCCAGAGAAATTTTGAAATAATCTTTTGGATTGCAAAAGAAAGCATAAATAGAGCAAGGACATAAATTCTGAATTGTCCGTAATTGAACAACAAGTTTACAAGAAAAAGCATGCCGAAGGAAAAAGTGACGGCAAAAAAGTCGGTGACATGTCTTAAAACTTTTCGTTTTGAGAAAACCTGTGCAATATCAAAAATGATTGCGCAAAAGATGCCACAGCAGCTTACGATAAAAAGCATAAGAGGTTGATTAAGAGTGGGATATAGCACGATTTCACCTATTTAAAGATTTTCTTCATCAAAGATTTTTTGCTTCCTGCCTCGCCAAATTTTATGCATGAAAATTTGCCAAAAAATGTGACTTCGCCTTCATCAAGGCTAAGTTTTTTCACTTCGATTGAAGTGCCTGAGATAATCACGGCCTCATTTCCTCTTTCAACAACAGCTTGTGAGGTGGTGGAAGAAGCGACTTTTGTCGCACCCTTTATTGTAAGTAAATCGCCTTCAAGATGTAAAATATTATTCATAAAAACTCCTTAAAATAAAATATTCGGCAAACTTTTCAAAAATGATAGATTTTCGAAGAAAAATGATATAAAATAGGACTATGGAAAAGATGATTTTTTTAAGTCAAAGGCAAAGCCCCATTGAGGAATTATTGCTTGAAAAGGGTTTTAAGCATGGGCGAATTTTAAAGTTTTTGAAAAACAAAGATGTCCGCATTAACGGTGAAAGAATAAATTCCAATGTTATTGTTGAGAAAGGTGATGAAGTGACCCTTTATTACATGCCGGAGGACCTTCAGACAATGGAAGTTATATTTGAAGACGATAACATTTTGGTATTAAACAAGCCCGCTGGAGTAGAGGTTGAGGGCAAAGGCGGTGTATGTGACAAGACAAAAACCTATGCCGTGCATAGGCTTGACCGCAATACAACGGGGCTTTTGGTGCTTGCTAAGACTAGAGAAGCAAAAGCGGTTTTGGACAAGGCGTTTAAAGATAGGAGCATCACAAAAAAATATCTTGCCGAAGTTGTGGGCAAGACTCAATACAAAAACTTCACGTTCAATGCCTTTTTGTTTAAAGATGCCGCCGCAAGCACTGTCAAAATTTATGAAAAAAATGTGAAGGGGAGCGTAGCGATTTCAACTACTTTTTCGACATTAAAAAGCACGGGCGTCTCCTCGCTTGTCGAATGCACTCTTCATACAGGCAAAACCCATCAGATAAGGGCTTCGCTTGCCTATCTTGGACATGCAATTATTGGTGACGGGAAATATGGCAAAAACAGTGACAACAAAGTCTTTAATGAGAAAAGTCAAAGGCTACATGCTTATTATTTGAAATTTGACAATCTGGAATCGCCGCTTGACTATCTTAATGGCAAAAGTTTTGTTTGTTATCCGCAGTGGTGCAAGGTGAATTAATGGAAGGCAAACTGATATATAGGGGAAAAGAGATAAAGTTTAATCTAACATACAAGAAAGTTAGGCGCATATATTTGCGCATCAAGTATCCCGACAAAATTTTTATCACTTGCAGCAGACGTGTTCCCTTAAATGACATTTACTCTTTCCTTGAAAGGAAGGGAGATTGGATTTTAAAAGGTCTCGAGCGCTATGAAAAGATGCCTCACTTTGAGGAAACGTTAAAAAATTTTGATGACGGAGAGGAACTTTTGCTTTTAGGGAAAATGTTAAAAATTCAAAATGTTGCCTCCCAAAAGTTTTTCATTGATTTTGACGACCAATTTCTCTACATTCATAGAAGTGATAAACGCGGAATAAAAAAGAGGTTTGAAGAGTGGCAAAGGGAATTTGGAAAAGTAGTCATAAACGAGCTCACAAAACAAAATTTTAAAAAATTTGAAAAATTGGATTTCAAAATATGTTTTCCAAGTGTAACTTTAAAAAGCATGAAAGCGAGGTGGGGAAGTTGCAATTATAAAAAGGGAGAAATAAAAATAAACAAGGTTTTAATGAAGGTGGAAAAGCCTTTAATCGACTTTGTTTTATGTCATGAAATTGCACATTTAGTTTATCCATGTCATGATAAAAACTTTTATAATCTTTTAACGGCTATTTTGCCCGATTGGAGGGAGAGAAAAAAGGTTTTGAATTTTAAATATTTTACGCTTTTAGAAGATTAAAAATAATTATTATATAAATAAAAAAATAGGATTTTTTAATCCTATTTTTTGTTTTGATTTTGAAGCAAATCTCTAATTTCTTTAAGAAGATATTCGGTCGAATTTTTCGTCTTTTCCTCTTCTTCAAGTCTTGCCTTTTCTTCTTCTTCGGCTTTCACGCGAGCTTCTTCCTCGGCTTTTTGAGTAAAGTAAGCGTTTACTGCTTCTTTATCTTTTCTGTTTACGCCATGCTCTTTCAATTCTTGCTTTTGCTCATATGTGAGTTTGCCTTCGACAGCCTTAGCTTTTGCGTCCTTTAGAAGGGAAGAACTCTTCATAATGATTTTAAGCATGATAAATATGGTTAGAGCAATGATGAGGAAGTTGATTATAGCGGTGATGAAAGCGCCCCAATCTATGTAAATGCTTTTTTCGAGGTCATAAACCAGTTCGCCAGTGACAGCATCTCTTATAGGAGTTCCATCGGCGCCCATTTCATAGACTGGTTTTAAGAAAGTGTAAGCAGAAGTCAGACCATCTCCGCCCAAAGATAAAATCCAATTTATGCAAGGCATGATGATTTTATTTGTGAAGGCGGTTACGATTGCCGAGAAAGCACCGCCGATAATAACGGCAACTGCAAGATCAACAATATTACCTCTGCTGATAAAGGCTTTAAATTCTTTAAAGAACTTTCTCATATTTTTCTCCTTTTAATCAACTTTTATTATTGTAAAACATTTTAGACAAAAAAGCAATAAAATCAGACAAAATATTCTCAAAAATTTACAAGACCTGGGACAATCATGTCGAAAAAGTAATATAATGTAATGGGCTTGTGTAAAGGGAGAAAGAAAAAATGCCATGCAATTTGAATTTTAACGAGTGTCGGATAGGTTGTTATTATCCCGTTCCGCTTTTCACCTGCAATTTGATTTATAGGCGATTGTTTAACAATTCTTCGCAAAATGTAATAATCTCGCCTATCTTTGCCTAGGTGCTTAAATCTTTAAGACGAAGTTTCAAGTCATTTTAAAATTGTGGATTTGAAATCTTTGTTTATTTGTCAAAAGAATTTAAAAATCTTTTAAAAAATCTTGCAAAAAGACTTGTGGAAAAAATTTTTTTTGGTATACTATAATTAACAAAGGAGGGAAGTTATGGACGATTTAAGCAAAGCGAAAGAAGAGATGTTGCAGTGGTGGGATATTTTCTCAAAGACTGGCGAGATTAATGATGCAAGAATGCTTATTGACAGTCTAGCCAAATATGATACCCTTCTTTTAACTCAAGAAGATACATTGGAGATGTAAATTGGCAAGCACTAAAGTAACGGGCATTGTTATTGGCGGAAAAGATATCAAAGAAAAAGATAGATTGGTCACCCTTTTTACGCCCGACAAGGGGCTTTTGACCGCAGTTTTAAGGGGCGTTCGAGGTGATAAAGCTAAACTCAAATTGGCAAAAGAGCCTTTTAGTTTTGGTGAGTTTATCATTGAGGAAGGAAAGATTTCAAACATTATTACAGGGTTTGACATGATTGACAATTTTTATTGTCTTTCAAGCGACCTTGGCAAATATTATGAGGGGTGTTGTCTCCTTGACATAGTTGCACATTCAATAAGCGAGCCTAGTCCCGCTATATTTATGGAGCTTATAAGGGCGTTAAAAACGCTTTGTTATGACAAGGTGAGTGCCTATTATTGTGTTGACAAATTTTTGATTTCGGTGTTTGAAGATGCCGGATATGGCTTTTTAAGTGACAAGTGTGCGAGTTGTGGCAAGGTGCTTGTGGACAAGTATTTTGATGTAAGCATAGGGGACATAGTATGTCGTGATTGTTGTCGTGGTGAGTGTGTCGTCATTAATGAAGATTGCATGCGTGCATTAAATATTTTAAGTAAAACAAATTATGAAAATCTTCCGTCAATTAAGATTGAGCATGGCGGAGAGGTCTTGGCTTACAAGCTTTTAAAGCTTAACTTTCAAAGCAAATACAACGAAAAATTGGGAGACTTAGTCTCTTTTTAGCGAATTAAGTGTTAATTAAAGAATTAAACAACATTCTCTTTTGGGAAACTTAGTCTCTTTTTAGCGAGGAAACTTAGTTTCCATCATTAGCGAATGAGATGATATTTAAAGAATTAAACAACATTCTCTTTTGGAGACTTAGTCTCTTTTTAGCGAATTAAGTGTTAATTGAAGAATTAAACAACATTCTCTTTTGGGAGACTTAGTTTCCATCATTAGCGAATGAGATGATATTTAAAGAATTAAACAACATTCTCTTTTGGGAAACTTAGTTTCCTATTAGTTATTTAATGACTTAAATAGCATTTTCTTTTTATTATCTTTAAACGAAGTGAAAAATGAATGCATTTATAATGCACAAAAAAAGGTGCTTAAAGCACCTTATTCTGTATATATTGAATCATTATCTGAAGAAGTTTTTAATTCGATATTGTCGCTTCCGCCTGATAATCTGTTAATAAGGATTGTTCTTTCGTCACTTCCTTCTGCCCAGATTGAATCAAAGAAGGCAAGATGTTCGCCGCCGAGATATTTTCTTATAAATTTACGAACGGGAACGATTTGTTCTTCTGTTGCAACTCGCAGTGTCAAGCAAAGAACACGTTGAGCGTTAAAATCGGTAGGGATTTTTTTTCGGTCGATATCGTCGTTTAGAATTTCATCAATGGTAATAAGTGGAGTTTTAGCGAAGTTGCAGAAATCAATTGCATTTTCTTCTCCAATTTTATTTTTGATAAGGTCATATCGGACTACTTCATCGTTAGCGTAAATTATATCCGAAACTTGTTCCCAGCCACGAGGGTCAATTGCATATTCTGGCGGTTTTTCGCTGTCATATTTGCTGTTAAGAAGTTCTCGATTTGAAGCGACAAAGGCAAGCACGATAGGGTGAACCTTTGGTCTTCCCTCATTATTTAATTGACAGCCCCATTCTACGAAGGAATCAACGCTCAAAGGTAAATTAATGTGGCCGTTAAACCTTCTGTAAAGAGGTTCTGGCATATTGTGGGCGGCGTCAGATTCGAAAACTGAGTTGCCGGCTGCGACTACAACGCAGTTTGCCCACACTTCCGTCAATAGAGCGTTCCAAAACGATGTGGAAGACAAGGCTTTGCTCATAAGGACGGACGTTTGTGATTTCGTCAATAAACAAAACATGGTTATGATTAGGGTCTTTAGCACATACATCACAAAGCGTTGTATACCAAGTTGGAGGAAGCCAAACACTTCTGTCTTGTTCAAAAGCGGTTTTTCCGATGATTTCTTCTGGCAAAATTCCATCACGGAGTTGAATCATAACGCAGTCAGGGTCGATTTCCTTAATACGTCTGCTTTTGCCGACACCACTTGGACCGTGTAGCATGAATGACTTGCCATTTTCAACATAGAATTTTATTTGGTCATCTACTTTTTGCTTGTCGGTGGCTATTGTAACGCCGTAACCCACCGTTTTTGGCTGTTTTTGAACTGTAGTTGTTGCGGTGGCTTTTGCTGCAAGAGGCATGTTATATATTTGGTCAAGGAAGCCATTGTCTGTGAAGTCGAAGTTTTGAGGTAGCTTCTTTTGAGCCAATCCATTCTTTTTTCTGATTTCTTCGTGAATGTTAATACCGTTTAAGAATGCACGGATAAGGCTGTTTTGCCATTCATTGGCATTTTGAGTTTGGACATCTGTAGGGAAGAATGGTATTCCGCTTATAATTCCGCTTTGAGTTCTAAGTTCCATAATTGTGCTGTTGCCAATTGCATTGCCGTTAAGTTTTGGTAATTTGTCGTAATTGCGGATTTCCCATACGATAGGTGATACTTCAACCCAATATTCGTCTCCCGCTCTGACTGAGACGCCAGAAGGTAAGGATGCATAACGTTCTGCCTTAACTTTTACATATCTCTTGCTGAAATATTCATATTCAGGAAGAAGCTCAAGAGTTCCGTCGGGAAGCATTTTCCCGCTGTATTCCTTGCCGGTTGGAGTCATCATATGGTTTGAGAAAGCTTTGTGAAGCAACTCTTGTTTTTCTGCAAGTTTTTGTGGCCAAACAAGCCTATCGAAAGCGATTGTATGATAAGAACCAGCATTTTCTATTTTATAATTTCCGAATATTGATTTTTTGTCAACTGCGTCGACTGGCATGCAAACTACAGGACATATAAGCCCGTCTGTTTCGTCAATTCTTGTATTTCCCATATTGCTAGTGCCGGCAATAACTGTGTCGACATAATTGTCCATATGCCCGAGAGTGGAACGAAGAAGAATGTTTCCGCAAAATTGACCCGTTTGATTTTGAATCTTTGAAGGGTTCAAGTCAGCGCCAAGAAGTATGGCAAAATCTGTTGCCCCCGCAATGCAGAAGTCGAAATATGAATTATGGTATTTTGCATAACTATCAATAAAAACGCGATCATTTACTACGTCAGGCTGTCCGCTTGTAACCTTTACTTTTCTAAAATATTCCTCTTTGATTTTTGAGTCCATAAACTACTCCTTGAAAATAGTATAGCATAAAAAAACAAATATTTCAATACTTTACAAAAAATAAATATTCGTAATTTTAGCATGTTAGTCCTTTCGTGCATCATTTAACTTTTTTTCACATTCACTTAGATTGTTTTAAAAAGAATAAATGCCATTAAAAGAGAGTGTGATTTGAATATTACTTAATTCGTTACTGATGCGGGCCTAAGTCTCCGCCAGAAATGAAGAGACTTAGTCTCCAATATTGTAAAAAATTAAAAAATAATGAAAAATATTGAAAAATGCTTGACAGATTGGGGGGGGGATACCGTATAATAATTATATCAAGATATACATATAATAATTATACAACTTTATATATAACATTTTAGCAACTGCATAACGATTATATCATTAAGTTAGAACGGTCTCGGTAAGACGCATCTTGATATAATCCATAAAAATTTCGTCCGATTTTTCCATAATTATTATATAAGGCAGCGGGTAATAAAAAGGAGGGAGTATGAAAGAAAAAATTTTCAATAAAAAATCACTTTTTGCTTTTCTCTTCGTGA
>CANQBU010000060.1 GCA_947589615.1 uncultured Clostridia bacterium
CATTATGCTGTTGGCAGAGGGCGTATGGAGGATGCCCTTAACCAAATAGAAGAGGATAGACTGACGGCAATTGATGAGTTTGAGAGGGAAGGGAAACTAATTGAAGCGGAAAGAATAGGTCAGCGGGTAGCGTATGACGAAGAAATGATGCGAGAAGTCGGGTATTGCAGCGGAATTGAAAATTATTCAAGATATTTTGACGGAAGAAAACCAGGTGAGCCACCATATACCCTTATTGATTATTTTCCTAAAGGATTTTTAACTATTATCGACGAAAGTCACATGACATTGCCGCAAATCAGGGCAATGTATAATGGAGATAAAGCGAGAAAGCAATCACTTGTGGAATATGGGTTTCGTTTGCCTGCTGCTCGTGATAATAGACCTCTTACATTTGATGAATTCAACTCAAAACTTGGACAAGTTTTGTATGTGTCGGCAACACCTTCTAATTATGAATTGTCGAGAGCGGGAGCAGTGGTAAATCAATTTATTCGCCCAACAGGCTTGCTAGACCCTAAAATAGAAGTCAGACCAATTAAAAATCAAATAGAAGAACTAATGAAAGAGATAAAAGAGACCATAAGCCGAAATGCAAGAGTGCTTGTGACTACACTTACAAAAAAGATGGCGGAAAGTCTTACAACCTATTTGCAAGAACACAATTTTAAAACAAAATATATGCATTCCGAAGTGGACACAATGGAAAGAGTGGAAATTGTAAATGGTTTGCGCCTGGGCGAGTTTGACGTGCTAGTTGGTATAAATCTTCTAAGGGAAGGCCTTGATATGCCTGAGGTTGAACTGGTTTGTATATTGGATGCTGATAAAGAAGGCTTTTTAAGAAGTGAGGGTGCACTTATACAGACGATAGGCAGAGCGGCAAGAAATGCAAATGGCAGGGTAATAATGTTTGCCGATGTTATAACAGATTCGATGAAGCGTGCAATAGATACAACAAATGAAAGAAGAAAACTACAGGAAAATTACAATAAAGAACATGGAATTATTCCAAAAACAATTATAAAAGAGGTAAAAAATACATTAGAGATAACAAAGAAAGTAACCGATGGAAAACTTAGGAAGGAGGAGATACCAGCAGAAATAGAAAAACTTACTGCAATGATGAAAGTTGCATCGGGCGCACTTGATTTTGAAAGAGCGATAGAATTAAGAAATCAAATACAAAAATTAAGAAAAAGATTGGAATCAAAAAAGAATAACTAAAAGTTATTCGTTTTGAATTTTTTAGTAAAATTTACGAAAAATCAGTGGTTTAATTCAAAATTTACGCAAATTTTCTTAAATTATTTTAAATTTTCTATAAAAACATTCTCATCATAGTGATTTAAGATTGCGTATTTGTAAAATTCTACATTGTCGACCGAGGCTGGTGTAAAATTAAAACAATCAGTTCCAACATTTAAGCCAAAACGTTTGCATTTACATTTTTCGTGAATATGGCCAAAAAGATTAAAATATTCTTTAGAGCAATTTAAAGGTTCGTGCGTTAAGAAATAGGTGCAGTTTTTTAATGGTAAAATCAAATGATTTTCAACCACATTGTAAAATCCAATTTGTGTCAAATAGTTGGAAAATTCAAGAAAATTGCCTTTAAAATCAGTTTTTAGGGCATTTTGCTCATAATTTCCTAAAATTAATGTAATTTTTCCATTTAATTTTCTGACAATTTCATAATTTCCGAAATCTCCTAAGTGATAAACTACATCATCTTTACCTACCACTTTATTCCAGTTATTTATTAAAGTTTCATCCATCTCATTTGTATTTGCAAAAGGCCTACAGCTAAATTTTAAAGTTCTGTCAGAGCCAAAATGAGTGTCAGATGTAAAAAATATCATATAAAATCTCCTATTATAAATAATATCATATATTTTTTCATAAGTCAATATTGACAATGTATTGATTTTATGATAAAATAATATAAGAGGAAGTATTATGGACGAAAAAGCAATATTAAAATTAGCAAAAACAATAAAACCTGTTGTCAAATTGTGGATGAGGGATGATGAAGGGCGATATGTTGAAACTTTATCATATATAAAGCCTAAAGATTTATGGGAAAGTTATTTAGTTGATGCAAGTTTTGCTTGCAAGGCGCCTGAATTTAAAATTATTGCTCAGGTGATAACTCGCCATTCTTCAGTTTTTAATGTTGCTGGTTATATTTCAGATTTCAACCCAAGCAGTGAAGAAGTTTTGGATTATCTTTCTAAAAACCTTCCGCCAGAAATTCTAAGTAAAGCAGTTGCGTTTGAGACTCAATTTGCTGGGAATGCATCTAATAACCTATATCAAATTTCAAGAACGAATGTATATGGACTGGCAGATGGGGAAAAAGTGCCTGAAGAAGTTAAAAACCAAAAAGTTATTTATCATAATATAGAATATGATGTAAAAGATCTATAAATTATTATAAGTATTTTAAGCTGATCACGGATAGCCAGGAGCTATCTTTTTTATTGTAATATCATACATATTATCTTACATTTTATTTTACACATTAATTTATATAACATCGCCCCAATATTTGGTATTGGTAATTTTTATCGTAATAATCGGGCAAGGTAAATCAAAATACTCATTGAGGATACACTCTCACTTAGCATATATAGAAAACAATATTGTGAATGATTTAAAAATAAAAAATATCAATTTTTTAATAAAAAATCAAAATAAATTAAAAATTTTAATTAATTTTTGAAAATTATTGCTAAATTTACTTGTGAGTGTTATAATACTAGCATGAAAAATTCAATTATAATTAAAGGTGCGAAAGAAAATAATTTAAAGTCGGTCAATCTTGAAATTCCAAAGAATAAACTTGTGGTATTTACGGGTGTAAGCGGCTCGGGTAAATCAAGTTTGGCATTTGGGACTATTTTTGCAGAAGGACAAAGAAGATATATAGAAAGTCTTTCCTCTTATGCTAGACAATTTTTAGGGCAAGCACAAAAACCAGATGTTGAATCCATTGAAGGGTTAAGCCCTGCCATTTCCATTGATCAAAAGACGACAAATCACAATCCTCGCTCCACGGTTGGAACAGTCACTGAAATATATGATTATCTGAGACTGCTGTTTGCTAGAGTGGGAACGCCTTATTGTCCTCACTGTAATAAGCCAATTGAACAACAAACTGTTGATCAAATTGTAGATGTCGTTGAGACCTATCCCGCAGGCAGCAAGCTCACTATTTTAGCCCCAACAATAAGAGGTCAGAAGGGGGCATTTGCAAAAAATCTTGAAAGCTATAAGAAATCGGGCTTTGTGCGGGTGAAAATTGATGGAAGCATTTATTCACTCGATGAAGAGATAAAGTTGGATAAAAATCTTAAACATGATATAAGTGTTGTAATAGACAGAATAATTTTAAAAGACGGAATAACTTCACGATTATCAGATTCTATAGAAACTGCCGTGAAATTGGCAGAAGGCCTTGTAGTTGTTGAGAGAGATGATGAAGAAAATCTTTTTAGCACGAATTATGCTTGCCCGACATGTGGCTGGACTCTTGAGGAAATGACTCCTCGTCTGTTCTCGTTTAACGCACCTTATGGTGCATGCCCAATGTGTAGCGGGCTTGGTATTTATGAAGATATCGATGAAGATTTGGTTTTGCGGGATAAGCATTTATCGATAAGTGAAGGTGCTTTTAATCTGACAGGTTGGCGAATGGATAATGGCGGATTAGCTGAAAGATATTTGCGTGCAGTAGCAAAAAAATATGATATAGATTTAGATATGCCACTAAAAGATTTGCCTAAAAAGAAAATAAATATATTGTTATATGGAAATGATGGTGAAAAACTCGATTTATATGAAAATGAGACTAGAAATAAGACTTTCGAGCATTTTAATGGCAAAAAAGCATTGTCTTTTGAAGGAATCATAAACAATTTAAAGAGGAGACTCGCAGAGGCAAAAAGCGAATTTGTAAGATTTGAAATTGGGAAATTTGTGCATGAGATGACCTGTCCAAAGTGTAAGGGTCAAAGGTTAAACGAAAGTGCCTTATCAGTCAAGATAAAAGGCAAAAATATAGCTGAGATTTGCGACATGTCTGTCGGTGACTTAAACTCTTATTTTAGTGAATTAAAGCTATCAAAGGAAAAGAGCGAAATTGCTGAAAGTATTTTAAAAGAAATAAATGCAAGATTAAAATTTTTACAAGATGTCGGCCTTGAATATCTTTCACTTTCACGTTCGGCGGAGACGCTTTCAGGAGGTGAATCGCAGCGAATAAGACTTGCAACACAGATAGGAAGCGGGCTTTCAGGTGTTATTTACATTTTAGACGAGCCTTCAATAGGGCTTCATCAAAGAGACAATGACAGACTTATAAAAACTTTGCAACATCTCAGAGATTTAGGCAATACCTTAATTGTGGTTGAACACGATGAGGATACTATCCGAACGGCAGATTGGATTGTTGATGTTGGACCATTTGCAGGTGTTCATGGCGGAGAAATTGTCGGCAATGGGACATTACAAGAGATAGTGGAGAAGTCAAATTCGATAACTGCCCAATTTTTAAGAGGTGAAGAAAAAATTGAAGTTCCAAAGGAGAGGAGAAAGAGCGATAAGTATCTTATTGTCAAGGGAGCAAGAGAAAATAATTTAAAATCTATCGATGTAAAAATCCCTCTAGGAGTATTTAATTGTATCACGGGAGTATCGGGAAGCGGAAAATCATCACTTTTAAATGAAATTATTTTTCCGAAATTGTCAAACGAGCTGAATAACAGCCGACTTGAACTTGGGAATTTTGACAAGATAGAAAATATAAATTTGCTAGACAAGGTAATAAATATTGACCAATCACCAATAGGGCGAACGCCACGTTCAAATCCCGCAACCTATGTTGGACTTTTCTCATATATAAGGGACTTATTTGCTTCTACTCAAGATGCAAAGGCAAGAGGATACACATCAGGAAGATTCAGTTTTAATGTAAAAGGTGGTAGGTGTGATGCTTGTGAGGGTGCTGGTGTAAAGGAAATAGAGATGTATTTCCTTCCCGACATAGTAGTTCCTTGCGAAGTATGTAAAGGAAAAAGATATAACAGAGAAACGCTGGAAGTAAAATATAAAGGTAAGTCGATATCTGATATATTGGATATGACAGTTGAAGAGGCATTAAAATTTTTCGAGAATATTCCTTCGATATATAATAAAGTCAAAGCATTGCACGATGTAGGACTTGATTATATCAAATTGGGACAGCCCGCCACAACTCTTTCTGGTGGTGAGGCACAAAGAGTAAAACTTGCCACTGAATTGTCAAAAAAATCAACGGGTAAAACAATTTATTTGCTTGACGAACCAACAACTGGACTTCATATTTATGATGTCCGAAAACTTATTGATATTTTAAATAGGCTGGTTGAAAATGGAAACACGGTCGTTGTAATCGAGCATAATCTTGATGTAATAAAAAGCGCCGATAATATTATTGACCTAGGACCAGAAGGCGGAAATGCTGGAGGAAACATAGTGGCCCAAGGAACGCCCGAAGAGGTCGCAAATTGCGAGGGTTCTTACACGGGCAAATATTTAAAAAAGATATTGGGAAAATAAAAAAATCTCCTTATAAATTGAAATGCATATTCAAAAGCACTTCAATAAAAGGGGATTTTTTAATCAATTTATTATCGTTTTTAAGTGAAGAATTGTGTTACACAAAAAAGCTTCCTTTTAAAGGAAGCCATTTTTATAATTGTATGAACAAATGTAAGTTTACAATAATGTTTTGTTATAGTAAATCATTGATTGCGTCTTTTTCGTCTTTAGGAAGAGAAGACTCATTAATTGCATTAGCTTTTTCTTCTCGTGTAGAATTTTTATCTGTTAAAGTTTTGTAAAGGTCATGGTTTTCATGTCTTACAAGACCATAATTGCCTAAATACATGTCTTCTGCTTTGTCTTTCAATTTGGTATTTTTAGATGGCTGTTTTAAAACATCAAATAAAGAAGCAAGTTCAGGATATTTATCTGGGTCTGTAGCAAGTCTTTGTCTAATTTCGCTCAAAACGATAGAAGGTGATTTCAAACGATAAACGCTGATGTCTGATTTTAGGATAGGGTCTGTTTTTATTGTATCATAGAATTGTCTTATAACAGATTCTTGCCAAGGTGTAACAAGAGTAGATTTTTTAGCGGTTGCTTTTAAATCAACATCTTGAATATCAAGGTTTGTTCCATTCTTTCTCTTTAGGGAAGCAAGAAGTTTTACAAGTTGTTGAGTATGATTGTATTTTTTGTAAGTTTCAAGAGTTACTCTGTCAATTTCTGCTAAAACTTGTGCATTGAATTCTGAGCCACGCAATTTTTCATCAAATTGAGCAAGTTCAACATCAACGTCATCGGCATATTTATGCAGTTTTTCAATTTGGTGAGCAGACACACGTCTTGATGCACCTTCTACGGTATCTCTTAATCTTGAAAGCCCAATAATGTTTGAGTTAAGTTTTGCAGAGCCGTTTTTTGCAAGAAGGTTAAATGCATTGAAATGATTTAGAATGTATTCCTTTGTGTCACCAAATCTTGCGGAGAGTTTTTCTCTTCCCATTATAGTATCAGCAATTCTTCCGGCGGCATCTTCAAGCATGTTTATATGATTTGTTAAGCCAGAAAGCATATGCCCATTGCTTTCGATTTTGTCTTGAAGAGTGATGACTTGTGAAACGATATTAAGACCGATCGTGTTATCTTCATCAAAAGAAGGGTTATTTTTGCCGTAAATTTCACTTGCTAATTTTGCTACTATAAGGTAAGCCTTATAATCTCTTTCCTCTTCATTTGCACAATAGCCATCTTCGCCTTCCTCTTTATCATTAAGGTAGGTATTTTTAACATATTCGATTGCAGCAAGATAGTTGCGGGAAGATTTTAAAGCTTCGATAAGTGCCTCTCGTGAGTTGACTTGCATGTCAGGGCTGGTTTCGATACTTTCAAGAGTTTTGAAATTAAACCAGTTTTCAGAATCTTGAACCTCTGGGTTTAACATAAAAGCATAGGCGATAAAATCAGCGAAAGCTTCAGAAATGTCAGGATTCTTTTCCATAAAAAGTGAAACTTCTTTGTGAACATCGCTTATTTTTAAGTCGTAGTTTTTAAGATTAAGACCTGCTGCCAAGAATATGTGCTGAATGCTTTCCTGTTTAGCGCCCATATCCTTTAGGTTGTTAAGCATTGCCGCGATCCAAATTGTAGCGAAAGCACTTAATCCTTCTGTGTCATATTGTTTGCCGACTTCAGAGAAAAGTTTTACAAGGCTATCTTTATCTTGCATAGATGATGCTGCAATAGCGGAGATTATTTCTCTGTATGAGGCCAGAACAGATGTATTCTGATCGCTCAGTTGCAAAGGCAGG
>CANQBU010000061.1 GCA_947589615.1 uncultured Clostridia bacterium
AGCAGCTAAAGGCGGCGGATCAGATGCTCTGGGTGAGGAAGATGAACAATATTCGGGCGAGAGCGGAGGAGGTTGTGCTTAAAGATATTATTTATAGTTTATAGTGATACGGATAAATGAGGGGGGATATTCATATAGACATGTTTTTGTAAAAAAATGAACGAGGTTTATTTTATATGACAAAGTAAAAATCAAGTTGAAATTATTCGCCCCATCGAATATAATATATAAGGAACATTTAACTATGAATGAGGTAATCAAAATGGAATATATGACACCAAGCCAAGCGGCAGAAAAGTGGAACATTTCACAAAGACGAGTACAGATTTTATGTGCACAAAATAGAATTGAAGGTGTGTTTAAGTTAGGAGAAAATTGGGCTATTCCGGCGAATACAGAAAAGCCAAAAGATATGCGTAGGAAGGTGGAAGCTAATGAAACAGCTTAATGCTATTGATTTATTTTGCGGTTGTGGAGGTTTTTCAAAAGGATTTGAGGAAGCGGGGTTTAATGTTTGCTTTGGTATAGATATGTGGAAGGATGCTATAATAACATATAAGCGTAATTTTCCCAATACTTTTGTTATGAATGAAGATATAACAAAAGTTAGTGGGAAGATGATACTGGATGCAATAAATATGAATGCAGATGATATTGATGTTATTTTTGGCGGTCCGCCTTGTCAGGGATTTTCGGTATCAGGAAAACGAATGATAGATGATGAGAGAAATAAACTGTATAAATCATTTGTTCAAATTGTTTCAGAAATTAAGCCTAGAGTA
The DNA here is from genome assembly GCA_947589615.1 of uncultured Clostridia bacterium. Lineage (GTDB taxonomy): Bacteria > Bacillota > Clostridia > Christensenellales > UBA1242 > Caccovivens. The sequence continues at coordinate 783 of CANQBU010000061.1, forward strand.
TTTGTTATGGAGAATGTTCCGGGGTTGGTAAGATTATTTGAAGGGAAGGTTGCAGAACAGATTAAAGACGATTTTACAAGAATCGGTTATGAAGTAAAAATAAAGATACTTTCGGCAGACAACTTTGGAGTACCACAGCAAAGGAAAAGGGTTTTTTTTGTGGGATTGAATAAGAATAAAATTGTAAATGTTGAAAACTATTCCTATCCAACAGAGGAATATGGAGAGGGCTTTGCTAAGCAGGCATGGACTTGTAAAGACGCTATTAGCGATTTGGATTTTGTTCCAGATAATTGTGTTATGGGGGAAGATATTGCGTATGAAATAGCACCACAGAATGATTATCAAAAAGCAATGAGAAAGGGGAGTAAACGAGTTCTTAATCATTCGATTACACTCCATAATAGTAAAACAAAAGAAATTATCGCGTTAGTTCCAGATGGTGGTAATTATAAAGACTTGCCGGAAGAATTACAGGATACAAGGAAAGTACATATCGCATGGACAAGAATGGATAGTAAAAAGCCTTGTTTTACCATTGATACCGGTCACAATCATCATTTCCATTATAAAGAAAATCGAGTACCAACTGTCAGGGAGTCGGCAAGAATACAATCGTTTCCTGATACATTTGAGTTTATAGGAATAAAAACAAGTCAGTTAAAACAAGTAGGAAATGCTGTTCCGCCTTTGCTGGCAAAGGCGGTTGCTGAAAGCGTAAAAAAAACGCTATTGGAGGAGTGATTTATGTACGATCATAAAAATCAATATCGGTGTACAATTATAAGAGGAAAATCACAGAAAGAGATGGATGATTTATTACCTGCTTATGCAAAGGTGTTGGATGAGATATGCCCATGTGATGTGGATGATTTTGAACAAAGATTTAATAATGCTTTTTCAAGATATCTTCCAGAGTCTTCACGTATTAAGAAAACGTTGGATAATCATAGGACAGAAATATCAGGTAAATTGTTTGGAATGTATTATGAGTCAGAAGATGGAAAAGTATATATGTCCGAACGTACGCAGAAATATCTCGAAGATAATGACCAGCCTGCATTTTTTAAAGATATTTGTTATAAAATGCAGTTCCCTAATGGTATGCAGAAATCTAATACAGTACAAGAGCGTATAGACAACGGTATATGTATTAGACCTAATGCTTTTCTGTTAAAGTTTTTACAAATTGCTCAAAATGCAGGATTGGATATAAGCAAAGACGACATTGGATACTATATATTAAATTCAAAAGATGTTCTTCAAGGAAAGGCGAATCCCTATGAAGTTCTTGAGGTGGTTGCAAATGATAAAAAGAATGGCGTACAAAGAAAAATTGTTGTACCCGGCAAAGCGAGCTCATATACCATGCAACATATAAACGAACAAATTAATTATCTCGAACTCGCAAATTTGGTTAGAATTACAGATGATAAACATGTATTTCTTAACCCAAAGGAAAGTGAAGCAATTGATATTTTCATAGAAGGGTGGAACAAGAAGCCGGACTTTGATGTTGCATCTTATGATATGACATCAGCGGAAAGTAAAAAAGAATTCCGATATGCGTGGGATGCTTACTATGCGAGACTTTCAGCGTATTCAGATAAGTTTTGTACGAGCATTGACGCTTTGTCATATGATGTTGATCAAAAAGCAGAACTAAGTGCCCAAAAGATAAAAAAAGATGGTCGTATAAACTTAACAGAGTTTGGAGATGAGGGGGAAGCAGTAGTTTTTGCTTATGAAAAGGACAGAGTTGCTGCATTTAATCGACATTTGGCAAATAAAGTAATTGCAATGGGAAAACAGAGGGGAATTGGGTATGATATTCAATCGGTTATTGCAGAACCGGGAGACAGAGCAGAATTTGTTAAGTTAATAGAAGTAAAATCCACTAAACGATTAACTTGTCCCGATGTAAATGACAATTTGTGGGTTGATACATTAAATGTAACAAGAAACGAGTGGGTTGCAGCACAACAGTATAAAGATATGTATTACATATACCGTGTGTATTTTACTAAAAGAGGAATTTCAATGTTTATATTGTCAAATGTTTCTGAGAAATTGCAGACTGGACGAATGCAAGCAACACCCATGACATATAGAATTGATTTTGGCAATGATAGCGTAGACAATGTTATTGAATTGCAATTGGCAGGAGGACAAAATGTATAAAGTAGTTTCGCTGTTTGCAGGGTGTGGTGGATGCGATCAAGGAATTGTAGGGGATTTTGATTTTAATGGGAAACATTATAAAAAATTACCGTATAAAATTATTTATGCCCTTGATATAGATCAAAAAGCATTGAACACGCATGCAAAAAACTTCAACTGTAAAAAACTTGTTTGTGGAGATGTGAAGGAAATTCCATCAGATGAAATACCTAATTGTGATGTTATTGTTGGTGGATTTCCGTGCCAGTCTTTTAGTACGGTTAATCCTACAAAAGATCCATTTGATGATAGGGCAAATCTTTACAAGCAAATGGTAAGAATTGTAAAAGACAAACAACCAAAAGCTTTTGTGGCTGAAAATGTAAAAGGGTTAATGACATTACATCAAGGTTCTATTTTTAATAAAGTGAGAAAAGCATTTGAAGAAGCAGGTTATACTTTATCCTATCAATTGTTAAATGCGGCAGATTATGGTGTGCCACAAAAAAGAGAAAGAGTTATAGTAGTGGGTATACGAAATGATATATCAAAAACGTTTGAATTTCCTAAGCCTACTAATGCTGGTAATTGGGTTCCGTTGTCTGTTGCGGTTCCCGAACTTGCCATATCTGATGAAAAATATTATTTTTCTCAAAAAGCGGTTCAAGGAATGAAGAATGCGAAAAATAATATGAAAAGGGGATTGGCGCAAGACTTAACTCAACCATCGTTAACTGTGACAAGTCATTTGGCAAAAGTAAGTTTAAATTCGAGGGATCCAGTATTGTTGGTGGATGAAAAAAAGGAGCTATATCGAAGATTTACACCAAGAGAAGCAGCAAGGATACAATCTTTCCCGGATACATTTGAATTTGCGGGAAGCGAAACAGATGCATATAGACAGATTGGCAATGCTGTTCCGCCGGTTTTATTTTGGTACATTGCAAATAAAGTATTAGGGTATATTGGATAGAGGTATATTTTTTCCCATTTATAATGTTTTGCGTATGATAAGAGAAGTAAAAGAGGAATGATTTGAAACATGGCAGATAATCTGACTAAAGAACAGCGGCATTTAAATATGTCACATATCAAAAGCACAGACACCTCAATTGAAATTAAGTTGCGAAAAGCTTTGTGGAAAAAAGGATATAGATATCGGAAGAATTACAGTGTCCTACCAGGAAAACCAGATATAGCCATTACAAAGTACAAGATTGCAATTTTTTGTGATAGCGAATTTTTTCATGGGAAAGACTGGGAGGTTTTGAAACCAAGATTACAGCGAGGAGATAATGCTGAATTTTGGGTTTCAAAAATCGAGCGGAATCGCGAACGTGACAATGAAGTTAATAAAAAACTTCTCTTTTTAGGTTGGACAGTAATTAGATTTTGGGGAAAAGATATAATGAAAAAGTCAGAAGAATGTGTGAAGGTTATTGAAGAAGCTGTTTTTGACATTATAATGACCTTAGAAGAATGAACGGTGGAAAAAGATTTTTTCTAGTATGCTACTAACAAAATGATTTGTAGAAAAATAAGAGATATATTTTTGAAAACTATTTAGTAATAATAAGGAACAGTCATGGCAAAAGATGTAAGAATTATGATATGTTGAGTTTTTGTTCGGGTGATGTAGAATTTGTAGTAGGTATAATAAAGTAATTGATAATTCAATCAACGATGGAAATGTCAATGCACAAATGAGTCATCGAAATTGGAGCAAAAAAATAAAATAAATTAAATTCGCTACATGGTTGTAGCGAATTGGAAAGAGAGTTTCAATGAAAATAATTTTTTCTTCTATAAAAAATAACAATATATTTACAGAAGATTTTTTTCATTTATCTGAGGAAAATGGAACAGTTGAATTTAAGCATATGCAGAGTTCGGGTGGAATTGCTGTTATATATGCACCAAATGGAACGGGAAAAACAAGTATGACTAACCTTCTCGCTATGGAAAAGTCCACGGATAATATGTTTTTTTCGGCTGTGGATGAACATGGAAATCAAATTGCTCCGGAAATGGAAGCATTTCATGTAGTACAGGATCAATTAAGTAGGAATATAATTCATGGTAGAACCACGGATTATCTAATTGGTGCGCAAATTAGAAAGGAATATGAACTAAGGGATAAGATTAATTTGGCATTCAAAAATGCTTATGAACAATTATCTGTTAAATACAAAACGGAATTTAAAGTGTCTAAAGTAAAGGATTTCCTTCTTGTCCAAATGCAGGCTATAGAAGATTCAATTCACCAAACGGCTTTCACATTTGTTCGCAGTATTGTAAATACGCAGCGGCATGGTAAGGACATTAATAGAAATGATTTTGTTTCATTTGTTCGAAATGAGGCAAATAAGCCAATCAATGTAGATTTGGATAGTGAGAAAAAAGCATTTATTATAGATGATTTATCGAAATCCAAAGTTGTAGAGAGAATTCTGGCTATTAATCCAAATGAGATTTCAACTGATACAAATACCATTTTGGTTGAACGCCATGATGATGCGATTGATATATTGAAGAAATATCACTCGCTTGATACTTGTATTGTTTGTGATAACACATCATTTGATGGTAATGAACTTCTTGAAAACAAAACAGAAAACAGGAAAAATATTTACAATAGCCTGGATAAAAAGACTAGAGATATCCTTGATACGATTGTGCGAGATAGCTCTTTGGTTATTGCAGATCCGTTTGAAATAAAAAGAATTGTTGGGGAATTTATTGCATACGGAGATTCTGAAAACTTAAATTGTCTTCAATCTGAGTTAAAAGAATATATCGATTATATAGGTAATGAGATAATTAGTGCCCTTTTCCATTGTTTTGACAATACGGATTTTTTCAAGGATTTTGACGAACATGCTCGATTAGTAGAAAAACAGCCTGAACTTGATTCAGAAGAACTATTATTTATTCAAGATGTTATTAGTGAAAATATTGGTAAGGATATTGAGATTGTTCGTGATGAAGATAATGACAAGAATTATAAATTGAAATTAGGCAGTAAAGATTTGCTTGGAACGCCTCGTAGTGATATGGAATTAAGCACAGGAGAACAAAATTTTATTTCGTTGGCATTTGAATTGCTTCTGGCAAGGCATTCCAATAAAGACTATGTTGCGATAGACGATCCTATCTCGAGTTTTGACTCTGTATATAAAAACAAAATTGCTTTTTGCATTATTAAGTTTTTAGAGAATAAAAAGCAACTTGTATTTACCCATAATACAGATTTAATTCGTCTACTAGATGTTCAACTTAACAATTGCTTTAATTTGTATATTTTAAACAACGTGCAGGATGGAGCAAATGGATTTATTCCAGTGAATGAGCAGGAAAAGTTATTATTGATAAATCTTCATAGTTTAATTGCGTTTTTCCAAAATAAAGGCAATGAGCTTGTGGAAGTAATTCGCAATAGACGACAATTTCTTATGGCTATGATACCATTTATGCGAGGGTATGCACATATTAACTTAGACCCAAATGATTATTATGGAAAATTATCTGATATTATGCATGGGTATGGTGCTGGTGTATTAGATGTGGTTCCTGTTTATAATTTTCTTTTTGGTGAAATATTTGATGGTACAGAAATAATTGGTATAAACGATATTTTGGGGATTGATTGTAATAACTTAGATATTTTAGATAAAACACATTTTTCTTTGTTGGCAGATACTCTTGAACAGACACTTATTTATTACCATCTTAGAATGAAAGTTGAAAAGGAACTGGTGGATATTTTTTCTCTTAATACAGATAAAATGCCCATGCTGAATCAAATAATTCAACGTGCTTTTAAATGTCCGGAAACAGATTCGAAATATAAGCAAATGAGAACCTTTAAGGTGTTTTTTACAAGTAGGAAAACACTCCTTAATGAATTTAACCATTTTGAGGGAAATATGAATATTTTTCAACCGGCTATTGATATTACAAAGTCTGCTCTCCAAAAGGAAATAAATATAATTGAAGAAAAATTGATGGAAGTTAGAAGATTTATGGAACGATGAATTTAATGATGAAAAATTAAAAGAATTTCACTTTGGAATAATTGGAATAATGAAAAATATTTATATGTTAAGATGTGAATAAGACTTTAAACACTTAATATAAACTATAAATTGATTGGACGAAGCTCAATAGGTGAGGTGATCATATGTCAGAACACCAAACAATAGAATGGAAAGAATCATGGCACGATGAATATCTGGAATGGATCTGCGGCTATGCGAATGCATACGGCGGAACGCTTTATATCGGCAAAAATGATGATGGCGATGTTGTTGGTATAAGTGATAAGGACAGCAGGAAACTGTTAGAAGCCATTCCGAACAAGATCACTGATACAATGGGTATTGTAGCAGATGTCAATCTGCTATATGA
>CANQBU010000062.1 GCA_947589615.1 uncultured Clostridia bacterium
AGAATGTAACACTCCCAAATTCACTTATTGCTATAGAAAGAGACGCATTTTCCGGCTGCGGCATTAAAGAAATTATAATTCCTGATTCAGTAAAACGAATAGATAGATTTGCTTTTTATGGCTGTTCCCATCTTGAAAATATTAAAATTTCCAAGAATGTTATTGAAATTGGTGATGACGCATTTAACAACTGTTCGGCGTTATCAGGGATAGAACTTCCTGAGTCATTGAAGGTAATCGGTAAAGAGGCTTTTAGTAATTGTTCAAGCATTAAAGATATAAAAATTCCTAAAAAGGTATCGGAAATAAAAAATGATACATTTAATGGTTGCACAGAACTAGAAAGTGTTGATTTAGGAAATGTATATACCATTTCTGATTCGGCATTTGAGCAAACTGGAATTAAAAATTTAATTTTGCCAAACAGTGTAAAATCTATAGGTTATAGTTCTTTTAGAAATTGCAAAATAGAAAAACTTGTTCTTCCAAAAGGTTTGGAAACGATAGGAGATAGAGCATTTCAGGATAATGAAAATCTTGAAGAAGTTATAATTCCCGACACAGTCCAATCTCTTGGTGAATATGCATTTGACGGCTGTAATTATTTGAAAAATATAAAATTCTCAGACGCATTAACGGAATTAAATTGTCAAGGCGATTTGGGAGAAGTGGAAAGAATTGTTTTGCCTAAAAATTTGAGTAGTTTGGGGCATCATGCATTTGTCGACAGTATTAATTTACGCGAAGTTATTTTCCCTGAGACTGTAACGGAAATAGGTGAGGCGGCATTGGCAAACACTGGCATTGAACATGTTAATTTGCCTGACGGACTTCTGTCAATAGGTAGTGAGGCTTTTTCACATTGTTCGCATTTAAAAGATATTGAATTGCCAAGGCAAATTACGAGCTTAAATCAAAGACTATTTGAAGATTGCAAAGAGTTAAGGGAAATAAAATTTAATGAAAATTTAAAACATGTTAGATCATCGGCGTTTAGAAATTGTTCATCTTTCACTTCTCTTGAATTTCCTTCAAGCGTAACTCATGTTTGGGAGGGGGCGTTTGAAAATTGCAAAAATCTTGAAAGGATTGTTTTTAATAGTGATGTATATTTTAACGACACTTTCAAAAAACTATCGCCAAAAACAAAGTTCGTTTCTTTTAAAAAGGGAAGTGAATTAGAAGGCTCGGTGGACATTAGCCCTTTAAGATACTACACCGAAAAAGAAGGTCAAGTTTATCTTACGGCAGAACCTGTCGACGAAACAAGTTTTTGTTTCGGGGATTATGTTCGAAAGAGTGGCGAACAACCAAAATTTGAATATATTTTGGATATGCCCGAAGAAAGAGAGAATCTTAAAAGATTATTTAAAGAATGCCCAATGGTTATTGAACTATTTAATTTAATAAAGGTTGAAAAAGGTCTGAATTGGCTTAAAGATTTTTACAATGAGAATAAAAATAATTTAAAATTTTTCAAACAATGTGCAAAACTTGTTCCAAGAGGTATGGAAAAGGAATTTTGCGTGCTGTATTATGACCTTGGTGGATTTGAGAAAAATTATTCAAGTGTAAAAAAAGATGAAGAGGGAAACAAAACTTTAAAAATAATAAATTATTCACAAAGAGTAGGTGAATTTTTAAAAGAAATGCTTGTGGAAAATCGATGGTTTTTCGATAAAAAATACTTAAAAGGATTAAGATTTGACGGAATTAAAGAGGACTTTTCAAATTTTATTCTAAACAAAGAAAATTTCCATGATACAATTAAAGAATGCGAAATAATGCCAGATTTTTTTGAAAGATTTTATAATGAGTTTGAATATGCACAAATGCAAAATAAATCGAATAAAGGAAGCCAAAGACAATTAAAGCCAACTATAAAAAGTTTTGAGAAATATCTTTTTAGAGATTCTTTTGTGGGTGCTACAGAGCATTTAAAAATTGCCTACACATTGCAACCATATTTTACAGATCAAAAGGCTTTCATAGACGCGGTTAAAATCGACAATGAAAGAATAGATAAACATGTTCCAAACAATTTACTGTCAACTCATTTTGAGGGATTTAGCGAAATTGATGAAAAAGCCGAAGATATTAAAAATGAAGCAGGGAGTGCAATTCGCTGTATAATAGATTTAACAAATAAACTTTCCTATGAATTTTTATCAAAAGACGACCCACAAAATTTTATTTTGGGGAAATTGGTTGATTGTTGCGCCCACCTTGAAGCAGTCGGCTTTGGAATTATGCATGCAAGCATAATCCATCCCGATGTTCAAAACTTAGTTTTTAGGAATGAAGAGGGTAGGATCATAGCAAAATCAACTTTATATGTGAATCGAAAAAAGGGTTATGGGGTGTTCAACAATGTTGAAATAACAAGTTATATTGAAGATTTTCAAAAGGAAGAGATTTATAAGGCATATATGAAAGCAGTCAAAGAATTTGCTGAAGCATACAATCAAGAAAACCCCGATAAGCCTTTAAAAATTTTAACTGTGGGTTCAAAAGTAAACAGTCTTGGTAATTTGCTATCAGAAAACAATAAAGTTTCAAAAGTTAATTATAAAGCGCTCGATTATGGGAAATTTGGTAAAGATGACAAGCATTATAATGGTGATAGTGCCGAAAAACAATATGTTCTTTGGGAGAAGGAAAATTAGAAATTAATTGATTTAACAGCAAGAGTATGATAAAATAAAAGAGAGGATTGAAATGAGAGAAGAGCAAACAGGACAAATTGTAAAACTAGAAAAAATCTCAGCAATATTTTCAGAAGAAGATGTTGACGAAGATGGCGTTTATCATGTTCCAGATCATTTTTCAAGTGTTGATAAATATGCATTTATCGGTTTTGACAATCCAAAGATAAAAAAAATAGTATTTGGAAGCAAAATCCAAACATTTGATGGTGAAATATTCCAAAAATTACCAAGTAATTGCGGCGAAGTTGACCTCTCTCAAACTCAAGTAGAAGATCTAGAAGTTGAAAATATAGGTATTAAAAACTCAAAATTGAAATATGTAATTTTTCCGAAAACGTTAACAAGAATAGGGGAAAGTGTATTTAAAAACTTTAGCGAACTAGAAAGTGTTGAATTTCACAAAGATACTCAGTTGAAAATTATAGGAGAAAGTGCTTTTGCAGACTGTGAAGCACTAAGGAAAATTGAAATTCCCGATAACTTGCAAAAAACTGAGATAGGCGTGCAAGCTTTTGTGTCATGCAAGAATTTGGAGGAGGTGGTTTTACCCAAAAATACAACTCTTTCTTCTTTTGCTTTTTCACTTTGCGGCCGATTGAAACGAATCAATATACCTGAATATAGTGGAACTGCTATTGGTTTTAACGCTTTTAGAGAATGTAGCTCACTTGAAAAAGTGGAAATTCCTGAGGGATACACGACCATAGATAACAATCTATTTAATGGATGCACATCATTAAAAGAAGTATCATTGCCAGATAGCATAGAAGGAATAGGTTTTTCTGTTTTTAGCAATGATCGAAATTTAAAACATATAAGATTTCCTCAAGGCTTAAAACAAATTGCGCGAGGGGCATTTTCGGGATGCGACTTGGAAACGCTTGAATTACCAGACGGATTAAAATCTATAGAGGAAAGAGCATTTAGCGGAAATCCTCATTTAAAAGAGGTTGTTATTCCAAATAGTGTTGAAAATGTTGGAAAAGAATGTTTTGCCGACTGCTCTTCCCTTGAAAGGATAGTATTTCCAGATGTTTTTAAAATAATTAGGGAATTTGGAAGAGGGTTATGCAGTTTAAGAGAGGTTATTCTACCTAAAGATCTTGAAGTAATTGATTCCTTCGCTTTTGCAAATTCTCAGGTGGAACATTTAGACATTCCAAGAACTTTGAAATTTATATATAGCAGAGCATTTAAATGCTCTCAATTAAGAGAATTTATTATGCCCGAGGGTGATTTAACGCAAATGTATACAGGGGCATTTCGTGAATGTTCTAATTTGGAAAGAGTTGTATTGCCTGAGGGATTGAGATTTATTGAATCATTTGCCTTTGCCGAATGTTTAAATCTTAAAGAAATAACGCTTCCAAATAGTTTAAGAATTATTGAACGATCTGCTTTTTCACATTGCGAAAGTCTCGAACACATAAAAATAGGAAACGGCGGAACGACACTAGAAGGTGAACTTTTTTATGGGTGCAAAAATTTAAAAACTATTACAATTGAAAAAGCCAAATTTACATCTTTAACTTTTCAAGGTGTTTCTTCAAACTTGCAATATATAAAAATGGGAAGTGACTGTAAATTTGACGATTATAACAAGACGGATATGAAATATTTGACGGCTCAAGACGGGTATTTCTATTTATCTAAAGGGCCTATAAATAATGATAGTTTGGATATATCGAAAATATGCAGTGAAAAGGGCGTGACGGTATCATGTGCGATGGCACTATGGAATGAGCGAAAGTTTTTGCAAAAGATAGTAGACGAAGATGATATGGTTCCAGATTTATTGATCATGATTAATGAACAACTTGGGAAAGATGGACTTAAACAATTTTTTAGCGAAAACAAAAATAATTTAAAGTTTTTCAAGCAAATCAAAATTAATGCATCAAGCGAAGATAAGAGGGCGTTTTGTAAGCTATATTATAATTTGGGCGGGTTCGAGCCAAGATATAAATATGTAAAAAAAGACAAAAATGGCAATGAAACAATTGTGGAAATTAACTATGCCCAGAAAGTAGGCGAATTTTTAAAAGAAATGACCAAATTGCATCCTAAATTTTTCGAAGATTCCAAGGAAAATTTTTCAAAAATGCAACTCGACGGGATAAAAAAAGATTTTACCGATTTTATGTTAAACAAGAAAAACTTTGAAGATATAATTGAAGAAAATAAAGTTTTTAACTTATTTTTGACCACATTTTATAATGAATTTGAGTTTGCCCAAAAATTGAATACATCAAATAAGGGAAGTCAACGCCAGTTAAAGCCAACATTGAAAGTGGCAAAACTATATGTTTTGGGAAATTCATTTGATGGTGTTACAGAAGAAAATATGGCGACTGCGATGACATTGAGACAATATTTTATAGATCAACATGTATTTGAAAAAGCATTAAAGATTGAAGCCGAAAAGAAAGAAAAAAATGTGGGTGATCACATATTAAAAGTCCCAATGTTTGAAAAGATAGATGAAACGAGAGATAAGATTGCACTACTGGCGGAAGAGACTTTATCTACATTAGGTGAAGCGGCGCTAAATAAATATACTTTTGAAATGTTGTCAAAAAGTGATCCGACAAATTTTGTTTTAGGAAAATTATGTGATTGCTGCGCACATTTGGACGGTGCTGGTTATAGTATTATGAGGGCAAGCATTATATGCCCAGATGTTCAAAATTTAGTGATAAGAGATGAAAATGGCACAATAGTTGCAAAAACCACGCTTTATATAAATACAAAAGAAGGTTACGGGGTATGCAACACTTTTGAAGTAAGTGGAAAAATCAAGTCTGACCAAATGCCAATAATAAAATATAAATTTTTAAAAGCACTAGAGCAATTTGCTACTCAATATAATAAAGATTATCCTGAGCGAAAGCGTTTGACGCAAATAAATGTGGGGGATAATAACAATGATTTACTGCATTATTTTGATGCAAGCAAAATTGAAAGAGAAAATTTACTTCAGTCAATACAATATTCGGAATATGGTGACGGCTGGGGGGATTATAATGGCGACAGTGCAGATGGACAGATAGTAGTTTGGCAAGATGAAAAGAAATAATGTTTAAGGAGGAAAATATGAACGGAAAAGAGATGGATAAATTTAAGGTTGAATATGTAACAGTCATTAATGAAATCGACAAACTTTTGAAAAAATTTAAAAAAATGGAAGAAAATACTGCAAAATTAAAGGAAATTTACGCAGAAAACCCTACAGATGAAAAAGTTTTGAAAGAAATCAAAGAAACTGAAATTTTATACCAAGATGTATATAATCAGTTTGTTGACTTAAATAGGCGTGCTCAAGCGTTAAAAAAAATGATGGGAGAATAGTATGAAAATTGTTGACGGGAAATTAGTCAAATTTAAATTAGAGGAAATCTCAGAAACCGATGAGAAAGAGAAAAAAATAATTGTCAAAGTTCCTCAAGGCGTTACCACTATACCTAAAAATTTTTTAGCAAAAGAGCCTATTGATATTATTCATATTCCCGACTCTGTTACGACAATTGAGGACGGAGCGTTTTCACTCCTACAATACTTGGAACGGGTAAAGGGAATGCGCGGAGTAACAACTATCGGGAAGGGGGCTTTTGAAAAGACATATGTTAAATTCTTAGATTGTCCCAAAGTGAAAACAATTGGGGCTGCTGCATTTAAGGAATCCTTTTTGGAGGATATATCTTTCGGAGATGATTTGACAGACATTGGTGCCAATGCTTTTAATGATAGCAATGTTAAAGAGATAATTTTGCCGAAAAATCTTGTTCATATTGGCGATGGTGCTTTTTCGCAATGTAAAAATTTAACATCTATCTCTATACCTTCAAAATTAACATCTCTTCCAAGTTTTTTCTGTGATGATAGTGCTATAGAAAAAATTAATATTCCTAAAAATATTAAGGTTATTGGAGAAGCTTGTTTCAATGATTGCAGCAATCTTGAAGAAGTAAATTTGGAATATGGTGTAACTACCATTGCAAATAATGCTTTTCACAATTGTGGGTTCAATGAGATTTATTTGCCAGATAGTATTGAAAGTATTGGTGCCAATGCTTTTGAATGGTGTGAACTTGATGAGGTGACTCTTCCTAAAAATTTGGTTTTTATGGGAAACAATTGTTTTTCGGTATGTGATGCACTAAAATCTTTGACCATCGGTGATAAACTTGAGACTATAAGTAACTCAGCTTTTTATTGTTGCTCAAATTTAAAAAAAATAAAATTTGGCAAGAATGTAAAGGTTATAGAAGGAGGGGCGTTTGCCCGCTGTAGTGCTTTGCAAGAGCTAAACCTTCCCGATGGATTAGAGGTGATAGAAGAAGATGCATTTAGCGATTGCAACTCATTAAAAAATGTAGAAATTCCAAGTTCTGTTAAATACATAGGACATGCTGCATTTTCAAGTTGTGATGCTCTTGAAAGGATT
>CANQBU010000063.1 GCA_947589615.1 uncultured Clostridia bacterium
CATATACTAGAATGTATGCCGAGTTTTATACTCTTAAATACATAAAATGAGGAGGTTTAAATGTCATTTTATATTAACAATACAAATCCTGTTCGCCCCGGACCAATGACAGGTAATCCATTGAATGGGATTTGTGAAAAAGTTTTGATTGAAACAACAAAGGTTTTTGATGCCTGCGTTTCACAATCCACCGAAACGGGAATAATTTTGCCTGTTAGCGGTTTTAACCCAGCAAATCCTGCACTGCCTCTTACATATATCTCTGCTCAAAATTCACTTGGATTAAGCACCACTGTAACTGACCTTGTAATTGACAGAATTGAAGGCTCACCAAACTATGCCAATGTTTCCATGACAATAACCATTCCAGTCACCGTAACCTATCGTGACGCAAACGGCGTTTTGGGAACGGCAAGTTCAAGCATAGTTGTGCAAAAATGCAGCATGCTTTTCGTTCCACAGCCATCTTTGTCACCAGTTGACATAAAGGTAAATGCTCTCTTCTCAAGTCAGATCGGAACATTCTCAGGCGATAATGTATTCACTGTAACCGGTTGTCTTCAAGTGCTAATTAAAGTCACCGCCGTAGTAGACTTATTATTGCCATCTTACGGCTATCCTGTCGTTCCACCTTGCCAAGCCTGTCAAGCCTCACAAGCCTGTCCTGGACTTGACGATTTGCCATTGTATCCAACGGCAGCGCAAATCACAAGATTGTGATAATTTAACAAAAATTAATGAAAAAGGGGTAAAAACTTTAAATTTTTGCCTCTTTTTTTCTAATTTTATGATAATTTTTAGTTTTTTATCAAAAATCCCGCTATTTACAAACGAGCTTAAAACTGAATTTATTTCAATTCTATAAACGCTTCAGCAACTACTTTTTCTACATCAAGATTCATTTCCTTTTTGCCGTTTAAATGAAAAAGATATTCGATATTTCCACTTTTCCCCTTAATGGGCGAATATGTTAAATTTGAAATCTTAATGTCTATCCCCTTTAAAAATGCAATAAACTCTTTAAGTAAATCTATGTGAATGGATCTATCTTTTATCACACCTTTATATTTCTTGGCAATTCGCACTCCACATTCAAATTGAGGCTTGAAAAGTAAAATCATTTCCCCATCTTTTAAAATGGAATTTATATAGGGCAATATAAGTTTAAGGGATATAAAGGATAAATCTCCTGTAATAAAATCGCAGCCTTCAACCTCTTCTTTTGTTATCGTTCTTATGTCCCTATTTTCATAACTAATTATTTGTGGGCATTCTTTTAAACTCTCGTCCAGCACATTTTGTCCGACATCAACAGCATATACTTTTTTAGCACCATTTTCAATTGCTACTTGACAAAATCCCCCCGTCGAAGATCCCATATCGAGAATGATTTTATCTTTTAAAGACACATCAAAAACCTTTAATGCTTTTACAAGTTTGTATGCACCTCTTGAAACATATTTTTCCCTTTCAATGAGTTTAATGTCAGCATTTTCGTCCACAAGCATTGAGGACTTACTTATTAATTCTTCCCCCAATTTTACTTTCCCATTTTCAATAACTTGTTGTGCTTTGGATCTTGTCATATTAAATTTTTCGCTTACAAGCACATCTATTCTTCTTTTCATACCATTTATTTTAACTTATTTTAATTTTAAAAGCAACTTCACCTTTACAAATAAATAAAAATATGTTAAAATAGAGATGGATTCTTATTCTAATCAACTTTAAAACGTAAAAAAATCGATTGTTGCCGCAAAATCGCAAGGTCGATAAAAATTTTCTTTACATTTTGCTATAATTTTGATATATTTATATTAAGGAGTAAATATGAAAATAACAGTTTCAGTTTTTAATATGTATAATAGCAGATATCTCGTTTTAGATGATGAAAAAAACGAGGCAACATTTAACGGACAAAAAGTAAACATTGACATTAAACCTTTTGCAAGCAGACTTCTTGCAATTGTTTCGTCATGGGATGAAAGAATGGTCAACGAAATGGTCCTTGACGGCGAAAGCTACTTTGTCAAAATAGAAAAGGACGGCAAAGTTTACACCTATGAAGGTAGAAACAAGTTCCCTGTAAACTACAGAGATTTCGTAGGACTACTTAGGGAAAATAAATTATGGTAAATTCTCTCAAAGGTATAAATCTTAACAATCCTTTTGAGAATAAACTCGATAAAGTTATCGAGTATTTTGTCAAATTTTACGGTGAAAAATATAGAGGTCAAATAACTGACCGATTGAATAGCGCAATTTATGTTTTTGTCGACAGTGACAGTGAGAACAGGATAAAACTTGCAAATGACTATTTTAAAGAAAGAGAACAACTTTTGTTAGATGAATTTTGCGAAGATGCCCAAAAAATTTTAAATCTTAAGGACAAGCCTTTGCCACTTACATTTCCTCTCATATCAAATTTAGAAGTCTGGGAGAAAGAAATAAACGAAGATGATTACGCAAAAATATATATGCTTCTAAAAACTCTTGCAGGAGAGAAAATTCCAGATATTTCATTTAAAAATATGGAAAAAACCTTCAAAAACGCTTATTTTTCTAATAAAAATCAAATTTCTTCCACAATAAAGATGATTGCACAACTTTACAAGGACAAATATGAGCAAAGATTTTTATCACTTTATGACGAGAAAAAACACGCCTTGACACCGCAAAAGCATTACAGCAAAAATTTTGAAGATAAAAAAGAGCGCAATAATTTAACTGCAATTGAAATCATGAAAAAACGAATCGATTTTTCTTCTGAAATAGATTTTGACGAATTTTTTCCGGTAATAAAAAAATGGGTTTTAAGTGGTGCCACCTCTTTAAACAAAAGGGACATTAAAAAAATAAACGAACTGGAACAGATACTTGCAAAGAAAAACATCTCATTTGAGCAAATGAAAAGCAATATTTTTCAAAATGAGATTTGTCAAAAAATGAAGGAAATTGAAGATGCACAAAACTCGGAGTTATCTTACTATTTAAACGGTTACAGCGACAATCTTTTTAAAATTTATGATGCTAACATCCTTTTTGAAAAGGAAATTGTTTATTCAATTCAACAATTTGTGAATTTCAAATCATGCGCGGGTTATATATTCCCTACTCTTCGTTATCATCGACAGGAGCAAACTACTAATGTTTGTGTTTTGGGCACCTTCTTCTCACTTATTGACTCATGTGCTGTGCATGAATTAAACCATATTGTGGAAAGCAAAAATTTATTAAAAAACGGAGTCTTTTATTCAAAAACAGGTTTCTTCAGAACAAAGGAACAGTTAAGCAAAGGTCAACAACAATCATCACACAATGAAATTGATGAAATTTTCAACGAATATATTTCACTAAAGATTTACGATCTTATGCGAAAAGATAATTTTACTTTGGGGGCAATTGGATATAAGCGAACTACATATTCCTATGCTTTCCCCGCTTTTGAAAAGTTAATCGAAGAAAATTTACAAGATGTAATCGATACAAGAATGAGTGATGATCCCGATGCTTTTGCTAAAAAAATTGGAAAGGAAAATTTTGAAAACCTTTCTAAAATTGCTTATAACTTGCTTCATATTTCAACCAAGAATAATTTTAATGCGACAATGAAAGCAATTGAAAAAGAAATCGATGAAAAAGCTCCTAACGCCGAATTATGCGATATTGACTTAAAAGAAGACTGGTCCGAGCCAACTTTAAAATACCTTAAAAACATTAAAAAAGCGGAAGAAATTCGTAAAATTATTGCACAAAATAAAGAAAAATCGGCAGAAACAGATGTAAATTCCGATAAAGGAGATTATTATGTTTAATGATGATACATTTAAAAATATAAGTCTCAAAGACCCCGTCAAATCGCATTTGCCTGAAATAATCGAAGTATTTGTAAAATTTTATGGTGAAAAATATCGAGAAAAAATAACCAATAACCTAAATCATACCCTTTTTGTTTACATTCAAAAACCTGAAAATGACGAATTGGAAAAAATTAAAATTCTTTTTGCACAAAAACGAGAGGAACGAATTTATCAATATTTTAACGAAAACAATCTAGATTCATTTAGCGTTGAAGAATTTTCTAAATTAAATTTTGAGAAGTGGATTAAAGATGTCCACGAAGGCAATATTTCCCCTCTGCTTTCCAAATTCATACATGATTTTATGGGGTTTAATAAATCAAACACCTATGTTCTTTTAAACACTAAACAGGCTAAAAAGATGGTTATCGAAATATTGCAAAATCATTTAAAGGATTTTAACAAGTGCTTAAGTGACCTTGATGACTTAAAAACTGAGCAGGAAAAAATCTCTTCATATTTGATTTCGGCAAACAAAAATAGAGCAGATTTATTACAATCTTATACTGAAAAAAGTAGCAAAATTTTATTAAATTATCTTAAAAAGGGCGTAAAAATCGAAAATTTTGATGATGTTGAGCCATTTTTAACAACTTTACGTGAAATTATCTTAAAAGAACCCGCTCTCAGAAATCAAGATGATGAAGCCGTCATTGAAAAAGTTTGGTCGCTTTGCAACAAACAAAATGGGATTAATAAAGAAGAATTCAATGATTTATTATTAGGTAAAAATTTACTAAAAGAATTGTCAAAGTTACATAATGATTACATTGACAAACTATTAAAATCATATCCGTCAGTCGAAAGAATTATGACTGAAATTAAAAATAATGGACTTTTTGAAGGCGCGATTTTATCCTCAATAGAAAATTATATTCTCACTCCTAAATCTGATGTCGTTGCCTTTATTGAACCAACCTATTATGAGTCCGACCCAAACACCCTTTATAATTTTTGTGTCCTGCCAACAATTTTTAGCTTATATGATTCGACAGTATTTCATGAGTTAAATCACATTGTAGTAAGCGATATTCTTTCAAATACAGATAAAAACCTCATTGTAAAATCAGGTTTGCAAGTTTCAAGTTTTGATAAGGATTTGAATATTTCAATAGGTGCAATAAAGAAATCCATATTAAACGAGGTGATAAATGATTATATTTCATTAAAAATCTGCCGTGAATATGAAAAAAATGGCAAAAAAATTGGTCTTTTAAACAATATTTCATCAGCATATTCAAAAGCCTTTCCTCTACTAAAAGATTTTATGGAGGATAATCTATTTGGAATTATTGAATGTCTCATGGAAAAAGATAAAGATATAAAAAATCTAATAGGAAATGAAAATTTTGACATCATTGCCGATGCGACAAGAAATATTCTAGTAGATTACGACTCCGCTCAAATGTTTAAAAAGATAACTAGTCGATTTGGACTTAGCGATATAAATGAAATAATCGACCTCGACAACCTTCAACTGAGTGAAATTGAAAGCAATTACATCAATAATTACAGACAAGCAAACTATGTCACAAACAAGATAAAACTTGAAAAATTGCATTCCCAAAAAGAGGGAACTAAAATTTCCAATGGACATGTTTCGAACAATGATATTGCAGGTAAAAAGAAAAAATCTCATCAATTCGATATTAATTATTCAAGAGAATTTAAGCAATAATTAATAATTAAAAAAATGTCTAGCAAACTCGTTTTTATTCATAAATTATATAAAGAACAACAAAAAATGGGCTTTTTAGCCCATTTTTTTATTAATTTATTGTTATTTTTTTAAAATTATTTACTCTAAACTTACTAAGTAGTAGTAAACAGGCTGTCCACCATTTGCCGTTGTAACTTCGCAATCTGGATAAATTTTTGCGAGTTTATCGGCAAGGGCATTTGCTTCGTCTTCCCTGATATCTTCGCCGTAGAACAGAGTAATATTCATGATATCGTCGCTCATCATACTTGCAATAAGTTTCTCTGTCGTTTCAGCAACAAGTTTCCCTTTTGCAAGAATTGCCTTATCGTCAAGTCCGATTATATCCCCCACATTCAAATCAAAACCATCTACGTGTGTATCTCGAACAGCATAGGTAACAGAGCCCGATTTGACTCCCTTGATTGCGTCGTTCATCGCTTCTGTATTTTCTTCAATGCTTCCGTCTGGATTGAATGAAATTGCGGCGGATATACCTTCAGGAATTGAACGTGTTGGAATTACAATCAAGTTTTTGTTTGTAAGGTCATTTGCTTGTTGTGCCGCCAAAACTATGTTTTTGTTATTTGGGAACACAAACACGTTTCTTGAAGGAACTTTGTCGGCAGCAGCGGCAATGTCTGCGGCTGATGGGTTCATAGTTTGTCCACCTACAATAATCTCATCAACGCCGAGGTCTTTGAATATTGCGCTTAGCCCATCACCTGGAGCAACGGCAATCATTCCATGTTCCTTTGTTTCTTCAAGGACATTTGCCTTCTTTTTGATTTCGCGGTTTTGCTCTCTCATGTTTTCAATTTTAATATTGTAAAGTTCACCTAGTTCAAGTGCGTAAGCAAGTGCCTTGTTTGGCTCGTTTGAATGAACGTGGACTTTTACAAGATTGAGGTCTCCAATACAAATAACAGAATCACCAAGTTCCACTAATTTTTCTCTAAGTTTATCAATATCCGCAGTGGTGGTTTTCTTCTTCATATGGATAATCATATACTCAGTGCAGTAGGCAAAAGGAATTTCTTCAAGATTGTTGATATCGGCGATGACATCATCAACAGTTTGAGGAGTTTTCTCATCATCGAATTGGAATTCAAAATCCTCCTCACCCATGATAAGTTTGTAAAATCCTGTAAATACAATAATAATTCCTCTTCCACCAGCATCAACGACGCCCGCCTTTTTAAGAACAGGGAGCATTTCGGGAGTTTGTTTTAAAATTTCCTCTCCCACTTCAAGCACCTTTTTGAAAAACTCTTCAAAATCATCGCATTTTTTTGCGACGCTTACTGCATTTTCCGCCATAACTCTAATGACTGTTAAAATTGTGCCTTCCTTTGGTTTTGTGACTGCTTTATATGCGATGTTTGCCCCTTCCTGCATAGCCTTTGCAAAGATTTTGGTTGTGATTTCCTTATGTTTTGCCGTTTCACCGCAAAATCCCTTGAAAA
>CANQBU010000064.1 GCA_947589615.1 uncultured Clostridia bacterium
GATGTTACGGAAATTTTTAAAAACTCGTCTTTTAACGCCTTTAAAGATAAGACTGTGAAGATGATTTTTGCAAAATGCGAGGATAAACCAAGAAGATTTTATGATGAGTTGGGAAAATTAATAGTAAGTTTTGAAGGAAAGGGGCTAGCATGGTTAAAATATGACGGAACTGATTTTGCTGGATCAATTTCTAAATTTTTGTCAGATCAAGAAAAACATGACTTAATTTCTCAATATAATATTTCAGCGGGGGATTCCTTATTCTTTATTGCTGATGAAAGAAAGATGGCAATAATGCTTGCAAATGTATTAAGGAATGAACTTGGAAAGCAATTAAACCTCATTGACAATAATGATGTTAAATTTTGTTGGATTGTGGATTTTCCTTTCTATGAAATTAATGAAGAAACTGGTGGACTTGATTTTTCTCATAATCCTTTTTCTATGCCACAAGGTGGGCTTGATGCTTTAAATAATAAAAATCCACTTGATATTGTAGCATATCAATATGATCTTGTTTGCAATGGCTATGAAATGCTAAGCGGTGCGGTCAGAAATCATGACCCTGAAATTATGGTAAAAGCGTTTGAACTAGCAGGATATGATGAAAGCGTTGTGAAAGAAAAATTTTCTGCGTTATTTAATGCATTCAGCTATGGAGCACCTCCTCACGCTGGTGGAGCGTTTGGACTAGATCGAATGTTGATGCAAATCTTCGGATATGACATTATTCGAGAAGTTGCAGCATTCCCACTTAATAAAAATGGCCGTGATTTGCTTATGAATGCTCCAAGCAAAATAGATGAAAAAACTTTAAAGGAATTGGGAATAAAAGTGATAGAATAGGGAGAAAAGATGAAAAAAGTTGATATTAAGAAAATTTACGATGAAAGAGAAAGTTTTTATGATACTGAAATAATTGTCGCAGGCTGGGCTAGGTCTTCGCGTTCTAATGGCAATTTGGGCTTTATAGATCTCAATGATGGGACATGCTTTAAGGGGCTTCAGATCGTATTTACAAAGACGGAGTTAACAAATTTTGATATTATAGAAAAATTAAATACCGGTTCATCTATTTTATGTAAAGGAACGCTTGTTTCAACTCCAAATAATAAACAACCATTTGAATTGCAAGCTAATTCCATAACTGTCATAAATGCTACGGACAATGAATACCCTTTGCAAAAGAAAAGACATACTTTGGAGTTTTTAAGAGAAATTGCATATTTAAGACCAAGAGCTAACTTATTTAATGCAGTTTTTAGAGTAAGGAGTAAGCTAGCCTTTTTACTTCATGAGTTTTTTGAGAATAAAGGTTTTGTTCATGTTCATACTCCATTGCTTACTTCATCAGATTGTGAGGGAGGAAGCGAACTTTTCAGAGTAACAACTCAAAACATATATGATGAAAAAGGGCCTTTTGAACCTGATAATGAACTATTTGGTAAGAAGGTTTATCTTTCTCCGACAGGACAACTTGAAGGAGAGGCAGCCGCTTTCGCTTTTGGGAAGATCTATACTTTTGGTCCATCATTTAGAGCAGAAAACAGCAATACAACACGTCATCTTAATGAGTTTTGGCATTTAGAGCCGGAAGTATGCTTTATGAATTTAGAGGAGCTTATGGACTTAGAAGAAGAGATGATGAAATATATAATCTCTAATATATTAAAGAAATGTCCCGATGAAATGCAATTTTTTAATGAATTTGTAGAACCGGGCTTATTTGATAAATTAAATAATATTATAAACAGTGATTTTGCACATATTACTTATACAGATGCAATTGAAATTCTTAAGAAAAATAATAAAAGTTTTGAGTTTCCTGTTGAATGGGGTTGCGATATTCAAACCGAACACGAAAGATATTTGTCAGAAGTTGTATTTAAAAAACCAGTGTTTGTAACGGATTATCCAAAAGCTATCAAGGCTTTTTATATGAAACAGAACGAAGACGGGAAAACGGTAAGGGCTTGTGATTTGCTTTTCCCTGGAATAGGAGAAGTTACCGGAGGTAGTGAAAGGGAAACTGATTATCAAAAATTAAAAACACATATGAACAATTTAAAATTAAAAGAAGAAGATTATTGGTGGTATCTAAATTTAAGAAAATTTGGGTCAGTTGAGCATAGTGGATTTGAAAGAATTTTAATGTATGTTACAGGTGTATCAAATATAAGAGATGTTATTATGTTCCCTAGAACACCAAATAATTGTGAATTTTAATAAAAATGGCTTTGCTTATTAAGGCAAGGTCTTTTTTATTAAAGATAACATATCCTGTGGATAATTAATTTCAAAAGTCAATTCCTTTTCAATAAAAGGATGAAAAAAGACAATTTTTTTACAAATTAGGGCGGAGTGGTTTATAATTTCAGATTTTTCTCCATAAAGTTGATCTCCAATGAGAGGATGACCTATACTTGATAGATGAACTCTTATTTGATGCGTTCTACCATGCTCTAATTGGAGTTTTATTAACGAATAATTTTTATTATATTTAATTGGGGTTATAAAAGTTGTGGCAGGTGCTCCGTCAGGTGATATAATTCTTTTTATTTCGTTTATACCATTATTATTTACAGTCTTAATATTTTTATCGACTATGAGATTTTTATCTATTTTACCATTACAAACAGCATGATATTCTTTTTTTAATACTCTGATTTTATTTTGCGAAATGCTATCTTTTGCAATTATAATAAGGCCAGAAGTGTCTTTATCTAATCTATTTATCATTCTTAAAACAAAATTATTATCTTTTTGACTCATATAATTGCAAATCGCTCCTGCAAGATTGAGATCATAGTGGCTTCTATTTGGCATGCAAGATATTCCGCTTTCTTTGTTAATTAGTAGGTAGTATTCATCTTCATATACAATATTAAGTGGTAATATGCATTTTTGTATACAGGTTTTACTGTTTGGGCTATTATTAATTTCTAGTAAATCTCCTGATTTAATTTGAGTTTTTGTGTTTGCAGTTTTATTATTGACTTTTATAAATCCTTCTTTTTTTCTCAAATTTTTAATATAATTTTCGGAAAAGCCCTCCTCCTTAAGGAAATAATAAACTGATTTATAGTCTTTTTCAATTTTAAATTTAAAATAATTCATTTAGATATTATAGCATAAAAAATTGCAAAAATAAACAAATAATTAGTTGACAAAAAAAAATAAATATTTATAATTAATATGGAAAGGCAATGATAAAAGAGTAGTAACATATAAATTTTTATTTCAGAGAGTTTGTTCATGGCTGTAAAACAAATATAAAAAAATATGCGAATTCGCTTTTTAGCCGCATTTACGAAATAATAGTAGTTTATGTCGTGATTTCTGCGTTAAAGAAAAATAAGGATAGAAATTCTATCGAAATTAGGTGGTACCACGGAATGTTCTCTTTCGTCCTAAGACATAGAGAATTTTTTTATATATAGTTAATAAATGGAGGAAATATGTTATTAGAAGACTTGGAAAAATTAAAACATGACATAGGTAATGAGATTGATAAGATTGATTATTCAATTAGAAAATCTCTTTCTGAAATACGTGTTAAAGTTTTTGGAAAAGCGGGATATTTAACGACACTTTCAAAAGGGATGAGAGATTTGTCGGCAGATGAAAGGCCTAAAGTTGGAGCTTTAATCAATAAAGTAAGGAATTTCTTGGAAGAAAAAATAAGTGCGAAAGAAAAGGATTTTGAGCAACAAGAATTGCTTGAAAGATTGGAAAAGGAAAAAATTGATATTACTGAGCCTTCAAGGGAAAAGATAGGAGCAGCCCACCCAATTTCTAGTGTGCTTGACAAGTTAACTGATATTTGCGTAAGTATGGGTTTTTCTGTCGTTGAAGGGCCTGAAATTGAAACGGATTATTATAATTTTGAAGCATTGAACACCCCTAAGAATCATCCTGCTAGAGATATGCAAGATACTTTTTTCATTAATGATAACATTTTGGTGCGTTCGCAGACATCTGCTGTTCAGGCGAGAGAAATGGAAGTAAGAAAGCCTCCTTTTAAGATTATTTGTCCTGGAAAAACTTATAGAAATGACAGTGATTCAACTCATAGTCCAGTATTTCATCAACTTGAGGGGTTAGTGATAGATGAAAATATATCCATGGCTGACCTAAAAGCAATGTTGACTATACTTATGAAACGCTTGTATGGAGAAGATACAACTATAAGATTCAGGCCTTCTTTCTTTCCTTTCACTGAGCCTAGCATAGAAGTTGATGTATCTTGTCCTAATTGTCATGGTAAAGGATGTCAGACTTGTAAAGGAACAGGTATGCTAGAATTGCTTGGCGCAGGAATTGTAAATCCAAAAGTTTTGGAAATGTCGGGCATTGACAGTAAAAAATATAGGGGATTTGCGTTTGGTTTCGGACTTGACAGAACGGCTATGATTTTAAATAGTATTAATAATATCAGGTATTTTTATAGAAATGATATAAGATTTTTAAATCAAATGAAATAGAGGAGAAAATATGAAGGTAACTTATAATTGGTTAAAAGAAATGGTGGATATTGACGTTTCACCAGAAGAATTGGCAAAAAAATTAACTTCTGCCGGAATGGAGGTTGAAGAGATTATTTATCAAAATAAGCATCTCCACGATGTAGTTGTTGGAAGGATTATACAGATAGAAAAACATCCTCAGGCAGATAGACTTGTAGTGTGCAGAGTTGATTTGGGTGGTGGCAAAATTACTCAAATTTTAACAGCGGCCACTAATGTCTTTGTCGGGGCAGTTGTTCCTGTAAGTTTGGAAGGTGCTGATCTTGTAAACGGAGTAAAAATACAAAAAGCTGTTATGCGCGGTGTTGAATCTTGTGGTATGTTCTGCTCTGGTGAAGAACTTGGAATAGATGAAAATTATTATGAAGGTGCAGGGGTAAATGGCATTTTGATTTTGCCTTCCAATCTAAAAATTGGGCAGCCAATAGAAGAGGCTTTAATGCTTAATGATGTTGTTTATGATATTGGAATTACTCCAAACAGAGCTGATTGCATGAGTGTTATCGGGATTGCACGTGAAGTTTGTGCACTCCTAGGAAAAGAACTAAAAAAAATAAATTTAAATTATAATATTGATGTTTACTCAAAAGATACTGTAAGAAATTATGTGAATGTCGACGTTCAAACTGAAAATTGTCATAGATATATGGCAAGTGCTATTACCGACGTAAAAATAGAGAGATCGCCTCTTTGGCTTAGAGCGAGATTGAATGCGGTTGGTATAAAGCCAATAAACACTATGGTCGATATAACAAATTATGTTCTTATAGAAATGGGGCAACCTTTGCATGCATTCGATCAGAAAAATATAAATGGTGGGCATATAATTGTGAGACAAGCGAAAAGCGGGGAATCGATAAATGCCCTTAATCATAACACCTATGAACTTGAAGAGGATAATATGGTTATCGCTGATGAGAAAGGTCCAATGGTAATAGCTGGGGTTATAGGGGGTATGGACTCGTGCATTACAGATGAAACGAAGGTTGCCGTTCTCGAAAGTGCAGTGTTTGATTTAAAATCCATAAGAATAACAGGCAGAAAACTTGGGGTTAGAACAGATTCTTCAGCGAGATACGAAAAAGGAGTGAATGTTGCGAATGCAGAATTGGGACTTGCAAGAGCTTTGCATCTTGTAACTGAGTTGGGTTGCGGCCGTGTCGTTCGTGGTGTAATTGATATTTGCAATAAAAAGAATGAAGCAAGAGAGGTTGTTGGCTCAATAAAATTAATTAACGATATACTTGGTGTTGAGATTCCAACAAATGAAATGGTTAGGATACTTAATAATTTGGGAATTCAAACTAAAGCGTATGGAGATAAACTCAATTGCAAAGTGCCTCCACATAGAGAAGACATTGAAAATGATTATGATTTAGCGGAAGAAATAATTAGGCTTTATGGTTACGATGTTTATGACAATGTCAACTATAAATTGTTTGAAAACGCGACAATAACAGAAGGGCATACTCATCCAAGATTAAGTCTTGAAAGAAAATTTAGAAATGCTTTGATAGAAAGAGGGTTTTTCGAAAATATATCATATACTTTGGTTTCGGGGAAAATAAATGAAATGTTGTTATTGCCTGACGAAGAATATAAGATTGTGAGGATTGCAAATCCAATCAGTGAGAGTATATCTTGCATGAGAACATCTTTGGCCCATTCCATGTTCCAAAATTTAAATTATAATTTAAGTGTAGGGAATAAAGATTTAAGAATATTTGAATTTGGTAAAGCATTTAGAGCCAAATCACTTCCTGTTCAGGAGTTGCCTTATGAAGATAACATGCTGGCAATGGCCGTCTGTGAAGACGGCTATGATTTCTTTGACTTAAAAGGGGTTTTGGAATCATTATTAAGCAAAACATCATTAAAATATTCATTGGTTCGTTCTAAGAAGAGCTTTCTACATTTAGGAGTTTCTGCCGATGTAATGGACGAGAATGGAGTGGTAGTTGCCTCATTTGGTAAAATACATCCAGTTGTTGCAAAGAACTACGATATACCAGATAATGTATTCTATTGCGAAGTCAACACCCAATATCTTGCAGATTTGCCTGAAAAAGTTTATAGTGTCGCCGCTATTTCTAAATATCCTATAGTTGAAAGAGATATTGCGGTTGTGGTTGATGAAAAAATAACTGTTGGAGAAATTTTAACTTCGATAAAGTCGGCATGTGGTAATTTATATTATGAAAGTTATCTTTTCGACATTTATAGAAATAATTCTCTAGGCGAGAACAAGAAAAGCTTAGCCTTTAAGATAAGACTATCTGATATGAACAAAACATTAACCGATGAAGAAGTCCAAAATGTTGTCAATAAAGTGCTTAAGGCTTTATCATACAAACATGGAGCAGTTTTGCGATGATTTATCTAGATAATGCGGCGACAACTAAAATGTATGAAGAATGTGCAGACATTTATAAAGAATATGCCTGCAATTCTTTTTATAA
>CANQBU010000065.1 GCA_947589615.1 uncultured Clostridia bacterium
TTCCTACCCCTCCGAATGTTTCACTTGTAAATTTAATCTTATAATCAACTTTAAATGTTTTGTCTTCGAGCAAGTTTGCAACTTTTATTTTTCCGCCTTCAATCTTAACAAAATTCTTTGTTTCATCGTCTATTTCTGCTTTTTCTATTGTATAAAGGCTATTTTCATCAGTTCCAAGGTCTTCTATCTTGCCAATGTCGTTTTCAAGTGAAATTAACTTTGTCAAATCGTATTCTAAGCCCGCCTTCAGTTCTGGAACGTCAACGGGTTTACCAGCATCACTCTTTTTAGGGCTTTGAGCACTATATACAACATTGGCTTCGAGATTCAATACTATTTGTGCAAGATAGCCTTGTTTTGTAAACAATGTGAAAATTACTTGTTTGTCTTGGTCAATATAATCTTTCAAATAGATTGTCATAATGCCGGTCATATTGTCAAATTCAAAGCCTTTTTCATGCTCTGTTCGGTCAAGGTTCTCTATTCCAGAAGTGCATTCAATTTGAAGAATTCCTGGAACAAATGTTCCCGAGCTGCTTCCTGAGCCGCCCGATACACTTAGAAGTTCGGCAGAAAGTTCAATCGTCTCAGCACTACCATTTTTGAAATTCTTTTTAAATTCGCTTGTTTGTTGAGTGTTTGAGCCATCTTTAAAGCGAACAGCATAGGTTTGTTGCTTCTCGTTAAGAACAAATGTAAATGTTCTATCACCGTCAACTACACTTAATTGTCCATCTGAACCACCAGTATAGCTGTGATATATGACAATTGTCATTGTTTCATCTTTAAGTGGGCGGATTATCATTGTGTTGTTATCCGTACCAAACGAAATAGCAACTATGTCATTCCATTGCTCTTGGGAATAATATGGGGTTTCCATTGTTGAAGGTTGAACAGATACAACCTTATTTTCTGCTTTAAGTGTCGCCAATTCAAGCACATCATTATAACTTATCTCAACGTCACCCTCAATTATAGTTACGTTTACAATCTGACCGTTTGCAAGAGTGCTTGGACTAAGAATAGCCTTTACATCAACATCTTGCTCCGTCAAAACACCTTCTTCGCTTTCATTATATTGAAGTTTAACAATTTTTGAAAGATGTGTCGTCGTTTCCACATTGTGGCTGTCTTTTGTCGTAATATCCATTGTCAATCTTATCGTCGCACCATCTTTGGATTTAACTAGTGCTTGCAACGAAGATTTATCTTGAGATTCAAGTGCAATATCCTTGCTATACATGAATCTCTTTAATCCTGAACTCAATGTCGTTGCGTCAAATGTTTGCTCAAGATTTATTTCAAGATTTTCATTTATCTTTCCAGTGATATACTCAGTGTCACCTTTATATGCGTAAAGTGGATCCTCAACTATTAAGTCAGGAACTACTTTCATTAAATAATAGAATACTTGAGTGTTGCTTGCCGATCCACCCTTGACTTTTCGAACTCTATACTCTAGCGCAATATATACATTTTTTGTTGTTGATGTTGCAAGGTGATTTAAAAGTATTGTCCCTTCTTCTGTTGGATTTCCTATTGTCTTAACCAAACTTAAATAATTTTCTGTTACGTTTGTAGCTATTGAATAAGTTGCCAGATTTATATCCAAATTTTGATCTTTCAAATAATACAGACCTGGCACCAAATTAGAATCATTATTTGTTATTCCAGTTAAAATCTTAGTTACTTGTCCTGCCTTTATCTCATTGTAAATTCCATCTGCAATGAGATCTTCAGGTTTTGAAAGTGCACTCTCCAATGCTCTCGTTTCATCTTTAAGCTGGCTTGCGTCATAAACTACACTGTTATATCCAACTCCCGAAATAATAAGAGGAATATACATGTATGCAAGTTCAACGCTTGCCCCCGATTTAAGGAATCGGAGGGATAATAATACACTTTCATTATTTAATCCGTAAATGAGATCTTGCTGTGATAAGAACTGGATTACTGGTCCCTTTGAACGGGTTTCAGTTTTATAAACATAATCTCTTAAAAATGTATCGCCGCCACCATATTTAGTATGAACAGGGTTTATTGGCCAACTTTCAATTCCATTATCTGTTTTATATTTTTCATCATTTACATCTTCATAGAATTGCCAATATGTTCCCTCTGTCAAATCTACTACAATATAGTCAACTTGATCTTCACCTTCGCCAAAACGTTGGACGCGGGCTGTCGGCATAACTTTATCAGGATTCTTGTCGTCTCCAACCCTCTCTTTTCTAAGTTTTGAGGCAATTAACTCATATATATCTTCGTCCGATTGATAAAGTTCTATATAAATAGGTATTTCTCCAAGCACAGTTGTGCCATACTTTATTGTCAATTTTGTTTCTATTGTCTTTATATTATAGTCAAATACTATAACATCTGAACTTTGAGTGACTATCCCTGTGTTTTCAGCAATTTCAAGATAATCGCCAAATTCATAACTAAATGGAACACCTGTAATTTCCTGATCTTTATGCCTTACAACTTTTACAAATGATGCAACTGTGAAGGCTTCACTGCTTAAGATGTAAAATTTCTTATTTTGGTCTACTATCTTAATATCTCTTTCCACTTCAAATTTTATAGGAAGGTTTAATGCAAAACGGTTGTTGCCTTCAGGTCTGAAGTAAACCTCAAATCCTCTGCTTGAGCCCTCCCAGAAATCATAAAAGTATATCTGTTTACCTTCACTGTTGTTGGGTTCAAATACTCCAACTGCTCCTGAAGGCTTTGTATTATATTTTACAAGTTCATAACTGCCATTTTGATTTAAAATATAGTATATTCCTTCACTGAACAGTGAGTAGAAATTGCCTTTCTCCTCTTTATTATAGTTTTCATATTGATTTTTAAGTTCGAATTTATTCTCTTCGCCAGCATATTCAGTATAATTTTCATTTCCCACAGAAAGGTTTGGAAGAAGTTCCAAATTGAATACAGTATTTACCGCACCTACCGTATCGAAAATTATAAATTGCAATGTATGGGTTGTATAGAAGTTTTTCTTTATTACTATACCTGTTATGTCATTTAATGATTGCAAAGTTGAACGAATGTTTTCTGCCGAATAAGAGCCATTGAAATCTTCTGGCATACCATTATTATATAATGTAAGCATTCCATCTTCACCAAATAAACTTATCAGTATCTCGTCTTCGACAATTGCTGAATAATATTGTGGATTAAATCTGAAAGAGAAGTTATTGTAGTCTTCATCAATATTATCACTATTAGTGGTTTTGAACTTTATTAAATTCCTAAGCTCAATTTTTTCTCCATTTTCGCCTTTTGCACCATATTTACGAAGATCTACCCTTCCGACACTTGTCGATGTGGAAGTCACTTGTGTTTCATATGTTTTTGTTTCGTTATCATATATAACCTTAGTTATACCTTGTGATGTTATATTGAAATTTATTTTTAATAAGTTTCCATTAAATTGTATTTCCGCTTGGTCGTCTACGCTTCTAATGCACAATGCAGCCGTTTTTTCTCCACTTTTAAATGAGAACGATTTCCCATCATCAGAAATGGCTATAACACTATTGCTATCGTCAATAGGCACAAACTTCCATTGTCCTGAAAGAGTGTTTGTCTTTCCTTTTTGGTCTGTAATAGTAATTCCCGCACCTCTTTCACCGACTATCGCATCGATAAATGCTGCAATTGTAGGATAAGGCTCACCTACTCGTCCAGCAATATTGATTGTGGTTTCAAACATTCCCAAAGAATTTAATACCTGTTTAACATTAACAATTCCGTTGTTTCCAATTAAATTCAAAGTATCGTTTGACTCAATTGTAATACTTTTTGCCTTTGGCCTGTATACAACTATTTTTTCTTGCGCATCAAGTTTCCATACTATCGGTTCATCTTTTGCATTATTATATACAAGTTCAAAAGAAGCGAGTCTTATTCCATCATCTATATTTATTTGAATTGAAGGGTGTGCACTTATTTTATATTCTAACTTTCCGCTGTTGTTTTCTTCCTGCGACAATGTTCCGTCATCAATTACAAGGTAATCCGAGACATCATTGCCTATGTTATCTTTGACTACAAGTGTTATTAAATCTACTTTCTGGAATTCATCTTTGAATACAAGAAATGATTCTGGCCTTATTGTAAAAATTACAGAAATTGTGGATATGCTTCCTTGATTTATACT
The DNA here is from genome assembly GCA_947589615.1 of uncultured Clostridia bacterium. Taxonomy (GTDB): domain Bacteria; phylum Bacillota; class Clostridia; order Christensenellales; family UBA1242; genus Caccovivens. The sequence continues at coordinate 4,169 of CANQBU010000065.1, forward strand.
TACCTCACCATTCATAGGAGGGAATAATTGAGTGTCAACAGCACTAGCGTCCAGTATAATCGAATTTGCATAAAGTGCCTCTCTGCAAACAACGCTTTTAGTTTCATCACACATCACAACATCATATAACCCGTTTTCCGCTTCGCCTTTTTGTATTCCGTAATAAAGAGTAATTTCACATGTTTGTGAAAGAGTTAAATTTGATCCGTTTATTGCAAAGAGATATCGGTCTCCTCCTTGAGTCACATATTTCCCAGAATACTTTGCAATATATCCGTCCGCACCAATAATAGCATTTGCTTTTTCTTTTAATTCTGCTAATTTTGCTTCATCTTTTTCATCTACATCTTCAAAATATGCAAAGAAAACCGCATCTCTATATACATTTGTTTCTGGGTTTATAACATACTCTGAAAGATTTATAGTTTCTCTTATAATGTCACCACTTGCGTCGTGATTCAAAATGACTGTTATAGGACTTCTTTCAGCACCTCCATCTTTCCAACTTATAGGCAATTCTTCATGTTCTCTAACATTTAAAGTCACTTGTTTTACTTGTGGCTCGCCTGTCGCCGATGTAAATATCTCAGACCTATCTTTTACAAGAAGGTATATCTCTACTTTTATTGATTGAACCTTTGTTGAAGTCAGTCCCCAATATGCAAGTTTGTAATCCTTAGAATTAGGTGCCGAATATGGTCTATAATAATCAATTCCATCGATTGTTATTTTTCCACCATTGTTTCCTATTACAAGGGAGTCCGTCTCATCTGGAGCTAATTCTTCATCGCCCACATAAAATCTAAGAGCAATATCTTTTAATAAATTATTTAAATAATCACCCGATGTCGAATAAACATTTGTAAATAAATTTGGTTCGTGACCTGCGTCACCTTGCACGAACAATTGAAATGGAATTCCAGCATCAACATCAATTGTCGTTCCTGCTTTTCCAACCTCGAAATGGCCGATGCTAGCTTCACCTATTGTAAAGTTTAATTCAGACCCCGCATAATCGCCATTTAATGTGCTGAAGTAACCGAGTGCACCGCGATAATATGTTTCTGGTTCGTCAATATCTGATGACGCCAAAAAGTCGAGTTGATCCTTGGCATTTTTGAAGGTATAGCTTTTTATTATTACATTCTCTGCCATTCTATCCCCGGCAGTAAAAGAAATTTTGTCTTTATCATCGACAGAAGTTGAGTAATTTGTTGCAACGAGTTCTCTTTCCCCTTCATATTCATAAAAACTCATCTTCTTTCTTTTTGATGCTTCATTAATGTTTCGCTTGTTATCACTATAGAGATATTGGCTGTCTTTTGGATAAAATTCGGTCATTACATAAAATTCTTCTTCTTTAATGACGGTTGTAACCGGATGTCCCCCCTCATCAACAAGTTTCTCACCTTGAGCATTTGCAAGATATGTAACAGTTTTATAAACAGGAACATCTACTGCAATATCCAAATCAAAAGTGGATTGAGAAATGTCTTCATAGGCAAATCGTATTTTGCTTATTCCGCCAGCATATGTTGTAAATTCCTCTCCATTTTCGTCTTGATATGTTTTGGAAAGAATTTTTACTTCGAATGGAACACCAAGTGTTACCTCTTCGGGAATTGCAATTGAGCCATTTCCTCTCCAACTTCAAGACCGTCAGACTTTCCTTCGCTTCCGACAAAATCAACAGTAACCGTCTTTTTAGTTACTTCACTATCTGTCAAAGGGAGTGTAATTTTAAAATTATCCTTAACCTCTATTTGACCGGTTTGGGTATTGTAAAGGCTTGGCTCCGATAAAACATATTGATTGGTAAAACCTTGTTGATATATAATCTTTTCATTGAATCCGCCTGATAAGAAAACACCCAGCACAACTGAGCCAGATACCAGAAATACTCCAGCGAAAACTGAAGCAATGGTCATCCATGTTTTCCATTTTGTTTTTAACTTAAATTTCTTTTTCTTTTTTGTTTCTTTTTTCATATTTGACACTCCTATCCATTTAGCCATATCAAATCATGCTTGTTTTTATTATAAAATTTATTACCTAAAAAAGCAAACAATTTTAACCTCTTTCAACAAATTTGTTAATTTATTTACTTAAATATATTTATTATAGTGATATTATGCAAAAATATTTAAGGTATTGATTGACAAATTGAGATATTTTCTTTATACTTAATGAGAAAGGAGTAAAAATGCTGCAAGTAAATGATGTTTCCCTTGCTTTTGGAGGAAGAGTTTTATATAAAGAAGTAAATTTAAAATTTACAAAAGGCAATTGTTATGGTATAATAGGTGCAAACGGAGCTGGAAAATCCACATTCTTAAAAATTTTAACAGGAGAAATTGAACCTAATACTGGCGAAGTTATAATCACACCTGGCGAAAGAATGAGTGTTTTAGCACAAAATCAGAACGAATATGACAATGAAACCGTTTTGGATACAGTGCTTTTAGGGCATAAAAGGCTTATGGAAGTTCAAAAAGAAAAAGACGAGCTTTATATGAAACCTGATTTTTCTGAGGAAGACGGAATAAGAGCGGGCGAACTTGAAACCGAATTTGCCGAACTTGGCGGCTGGGAAGCTGAAGGC
>CANQBU010000066.1 GCA_947589615.1 uncultured Clostridia bacterium
AAGCACCCTTATCGCTTCTTCTCCACAACTCCATTTTTAAAGTTGCCTTTAAGACTTTCAGTTTTGAGGCAACTTTTTTTAAATATATAGGAGGAAAATATGTCAAAGTTTAATTGGAATAAAACAAATTTTACATTTAATAAGTCGGGATTTAAAGCCTATAAACTTGAGGACAAGGAAAAACTTGCTTCCATGGTTTTGACCACCATGTTTGGTGAAGAAAAATTTTATGGGGATAACACAAGCGAGCTTGTAAGCCTTGCCGTAGACTTAATCCAAAGAGGCGAGGGGCAGTTTGTCGCAAATCTCGCAGTTTTTGCAAGAAATGAAATGGGGCTTAGAAGCGTTTCCCATGCACTTTGCGCCCTTCTTGCCGGAAATGAAAAAGGAAAGGAATTTGTCAAATTTGCAGTTTTGGGAGTATGCAAAAGAGCGGACGACATTTTGGAGATTTTGTCATGCTATATCCACCTTTATGGCAAACCTATCGCAAATTCTCTTAAAAAAGCACTCGCAAAGGCAATGAACAACTTTGACGAATATAGTTTTGGAAAATACAATGGCGGCAAAAAAGAGGTTAAATTTATCGACGTTTTAAGGCTTACCCATGCAAAGGCAAAAAATGAAGAACAAAATAAAATCTTTAATGCAATCATTAATGACACATTGAAAACTCCTTACACTTGGGAGACTCAACTCAGTGAAAAGGGAAATACAAAAGAAGTTTGGGAGGAACTTATCGACAGTGGCAAACTGGGAATGATGGCACTTGTGAGAAATCTTAATAATATCCTTAACTCCAAAGCCGGAAATGTCGACAAGGTTTTAGCGACATTTGAAAATGAAGAAGCAATTAAGAAAAGCAAAATTTTGCCTTTCAGATTTTATTCTGCTTTTCTTAATGTTGAAAAAAATCCAAACTGCTCTTCAAAAGTGCTTGATGCCCTTGAAAATGGAATTGAGGCTAGCGTTAAAAATATACCTATTTTGAAAGGTAAAACTTGCATTGCCATCGATGTGAGTGGGTCAATGAGTTGGCCAATCTCTTCAAATAGCCAAGTTCGATGCTCTGATATTGCAACCTTGCTTGGGGCTATGGCTAGCAGAATATGTGAAGATTCCATTGTTATGACCTTTGACACAAACATTCAAAGACATGACTTCTCTTCCAAAAACGGCATTATTGCAAATGCAAAATCAATCCCTTTCACAGGTGGCGGAACGGCAATTGGGCTTCCTATCGTTGAACTTTTGGACGATAAAATTTTTGTTGACAGAATTATAATCCTCTCAGACAGCGAAGTAAACAGGGGGATTGACAATCCTATTCAATACTGCGATGACAAAAAACAAAATATCGGTAAACCTCTTTCATGCCAACAACTTTTTGAACTTTACAGAAATAATGTAAATAAAAATGTCATTCTTCATGGTGTAGACTTGCAAGGATATGGGACAACTCAATTTAGGGGCAAAAATGAGTTTCTCATTTCGGGCTGGAACGAGAAAATATTTGATTTTATGCATCTCGAAGAAGAAGGCTTTGGAAATCTCGTAAAAGTCATTGAACTATACAATGAAGTGAGCGGAAACGATGTTGACGTTGATGCAGAGGGCTAAGATTGCACAAAAGAAAAAAGACCTCAAAATCACTACAAAAGAACTTGCCCTCACTCTTGGCGTAAAATATGGAACGCTGTCAATGGTTCTTTGCGGGAGTTACTCAAATGATGAGGTGGAAAAAGTCGTGCTTGAATGGCTTAAAAGTAAATAAAACTTTAACCATATTGAAAAATCAATATGGTTTTTTGTTTAATATGTTGGAGTAGGGGAAAATGTTTTTTGATTTCCTCTTGAAAAATATATTAATATATGTTAAAATATATATAAACAGGGAACCGAGGGCGAAAAATGGAAAATACAGATTTAAAATATTTGAAAAAGCATTATGGAGAAAAGTTTGCACACTTGTGCAGAGAACTTTTTCCAACGATTTTAGAGCATGAAGGCATGCTTTCGGAAATAATTTCGCGTTATTTTGCACCCACAAGGTCGCTTTATGAAGATGTTTTGCCGGTGAAAGAGAATTTTAGGGAGTTTATTCTCAGCAAGGCAAAAATAAATGAGTCTGTTGCTGAAGAGGAAGTGACAAAAACGCCAGAAGAGCTTATGGACGAAGCGGGATATATTCTTTATCCAGAATGCCAAAGCGAAAAGGACATTCAATCTTTTAAAAAATACTGGAAACAAGGGGAAGAACTTTGCACATTTCGAGGGGGAAGGCTTGATAGTTGCCGCGTGTGGTTTGCGGTTAAGAAAAATATTGACCAAATCAAAAGAAAGAATTTTAAAAATCCAGAAAGGCAAGATGAGTATGGCACAAGCGCCATCAGTATTCAGTTTACAAAGGGAAATAGAAGCACATTATCGATAAAAAACAGATACAATCATACAGTAAACAATCCTGATGCGACATATAGCAACAATCTTGACAATATTATCCCTGGACTTACTCAATCATTTGTTAAAACCTATGGAATAAATTTGATGAAAGATGAGGCTAACTTTTATTTTCCAGATTATTATATTGGAGATGATGGAAAGTTATACAGAGTCAATGTCGAAGATAATGGCGTGATGTTTTGTGACAACAACAGAATTTTACTTTATGGAAACGTTGTCGAATTTAACAAGGCAAGATATATTTTGGCTGAAAAATACCTGATTGATAAGCAGGAAAAAACTATAAAACTTTCAACATATCGTAATTTTGAACATGAAGAAAAAGATGCTTTTATCGATAGTATCGGCGAAATAAAGGATATGACTTTCAAAACCGACGAGAAAGGAAACCGAGTTGTCGTTTGCACCCCCAAAAAAGGGGAAGATGTCGAGATAACCTTAAACGAAAGAAATGAAATAATCGGCTATAAAAACCCAAATGTCACCGAAATTGGAGACAAATTTTTGAGTCTCAACAAATCACTTCAAAAACTGGAGCTGCCAAATCTTACGAAAGTGGGCAGATACTTTTTAATGATGAATAGGGAATTGCAAACGCTTTCTCTTCCAAAACTTATAAGTGCAAATTCATATTTCCTATTAAATAACAAAAAGATCGCCGATGTTTATTTACCTGAGTTAAAATATGCGGGAGTTGATTTTTTATCGTCAAATATGGCTTTGGAAAAATTATCCCTTCCAAACCTAGAAAAAGCCGAAATGCATTTTCTTTCCACTAACATTCGATTGGCGTCTATTGAATTGCCAAAATTACGAGAGGTTGGAGAGGCCTTTTTGGTTTATAACGATGCTTTGCAAAGCATTTCTTTGCCTAGTTTGCAATTCACAGGAGATGGATTTTTGAATAGGAATCAAATTATCGAAGAGGTGTATTTGCCAAATCTAAAAATCGCGGGCAATCTATTTATGACCTCAAATCAGGCTTTGAAAAACTTGAATTTGCCTAATTTGATAAGTGCCGGATTTAACTTTTTAAAAATAAATGACGTTTTGAAAAATATTAATTTGCCGAAGTTAGAGAATGCGGAAAGGGGGTTTCTAGCCTGCAGTGAAAAACTTCGCGATTTGGCTTTGCCTAATTTGAAAAATCAGAATGGGGCGTTTAGAAATATTGATTTAAACAAAACAGAAGAAAGTGCAAAAAACGAACAATCGATGGATATGGAGTAAAAGAGAAAGAAAAATGGAAAATACAGATTTAAAATATTTGAAAAAGCATTATGGAGAAAAGTTTGCACACTTGTGCAGAGAACTTTTTCCAACGATTTTAGAGCATGAAGGCATGCTTTCGGAAATAATTTCGCGTTATTTTGCACCCACAAGGTCGCTTTATGAAGATGTTTTGCCGGTGAAAGAGAATTTTAGGGAGTTTATTCTCAGCAAGGCAAAAATTGATAATGTAATTGAGGAAGAAGAGGTGACAAAAACGCCAGAGCAGCTTATGGACGAAGCGGGCTATATTCTTTATCCAGAATGCCAAAGCGAAAAGGACATTCAATCTTTTAAAAAATATTGGGCAAAAGGGGAAGAACTTTGCACATTTCGAGGGGAAAGGCTTGCGGATTGCCGTGTCTGGTTTGCGGTTAAGAAAAATATTGACCAAATTAAAAGAGAGAATTTTACTGAGCCAAAAAGGCAGGATGAATATGGCACTAGTGCCATCAGTATTCAATTTACAAGGGGTGAGAAAAGCACCCTGTCTATTAAAAACAGATACAATCACACGGTTTCTTCTCCAGATGCAACATTTGGCAATAATCTTGACAATATTATTCATGGTCTTACTCAATCCTTTGTCAAAACTTTTAATATATATTTGACAAGTGCTAATGAAGGCCATGCAGTGGAAGAATTTTTGAACAACTATGCTCCTTCTTCCGAAGGGAAATATTATCGGGTCAATATTGAAGCAAGAGGCATTGAGTATTGTGAAAATAATAAGATTGTAAAATTTGGAAGATTGGTCGAGTTTGACAAAGCAAGATATATTTTGGCTGAAAACTATATAATTGACAAGCAGGCAAAGCTCATTACCCCTTACGACAAAATGAACAGTGAAACTTCTGCATTTGTCGATAGCATCGGGGAAATTAAAGATATGACTTTCAAAACCGATGAGGAGGGAAATCGAGTTGTCGTTTGCACTCCAAAGGAAGGGGAAGAAGTCGAGATAACCTTAAACGGAAGAAATGAAATAATCGGCTACAAAAATCCTAATGTCACCGAAATCGGAGATTGCTTTTTGAAATATAATAAATCACTTCAAAAATTGGAACTCCCAAATGTAACAGAAGTGGGAAAAGACTTTTTATATAATAACCAAGCCTTGACAAAAATATCTTTGCCTAAGTTGAAAATTGCCGGCTTTCAATTTTTAGGCTACAACCGCAATATTTTAGAGGTAAATCTCCCCCAGTTAACAACTGCTGAAGGTGACTTCTTACGAAGTAACAGAGCTTTGAAAAAATTGTCTCTTCCAAGCCTTGTTAGCACAGGAAATGGCTTTTTGTCAGCAAACAGAGACCTTGAGGAACTGGATTTGCCACGATTAGAATATGCGGGTAATATGTTTTTATCGGCGAATAGAGCGTTGAAAAGGTTGTCACTCCCAAAATTGCTGTGGGCGTCTGATTGGTTTTTGGAGCACAATGAAAAAATAGCTTTTGTGGATCTGCCTTTGTTACAAGAGATTGGAGATAATTTTTTGCTATCAAACCAAAATATGACAAGTTTATCTTTGCCAAGTTTGGAGACTGCACGCGAAGGATTTTTGTTTTACAACGAGCGACTGGCAAGCGTTAATTTGCCAAAGCTGAAAACGGCAGGAGGGACATTTTTATATTCTAACGAAGCGCTTTCAAGTCTGAGTTTGCCTGAATTGAAATATGTTGGGCCTAACTTTCTATCAAGTAACACTATTTTGAAAAAATTGTATTTGCCGAAGTTGGAGGTGGCGGGATATCACTTCTTAAATGATAATTTGAAGCCGAGCGAATATAGTTTACAAAATTTATCTATAATAGGGGAAGAGCTTTTGGGCGAAATTAACAAACCTCGCTTCCTCGACTTGAAAAATCTTGCAAATAACGATGAGTTAAAAGGGGAAAGAGACCAATCGATGGATTTTTAAAATGTGCGTTAAATGGATTGCTTAAGGAAGCGATATATAACTTTCTATTGAATTATATTGGATTTTTGGGAGGTAAATAATATGGACAAAGGCTTATTATCGAGAATTGATTACATTGATAATAATTTTGTAAAACTTTTTTATATAAAAGAAGAATATTATGAAGTGGCTAAGACAAGTCAAATTTTTGGCGATGTCCAACTTGGTGATATTGTTTTTTATGATTATGATAACGCCCAAAACAAAGTTTACAAACTCTATTCTAAAGCAGAGGAAAAACAGTATTCCCTTGATGAGGCTTATATAGTAGTAAATGAAGATGAAAATCATTACTATATTATTAAAAATAATACCTCAAAAATAATTGCCATTGCAAAGTCTCAAAATAATTTTGCAGTTTATGATATAGTAAATTTGCAAGAAAACAATAAAGGCAAAGTTCTTGTCGCAAACGACTATATGTCAAATATTTTTAAAAAAGCGCTCGCTAAGTTTGGCAATGATATTAAGATAAAACAGTTTAGCATTACAAGAGTTTTTGCAAATGAATTTCATAAAAAAGGCGTTTGCCTTAGTCCAATAGATAATTTTGAAGAACTTATTTATGAGGCAAACACCAAGTTTGAAAAAAATTTGAATTATGGCGATATTTACTTTGATATAAAAATAGGGGGAAAGCATGAATATGTGCTTGACGAGGTTAATACCCCGCAACTAAGTAGCGCCTACATTTCACTTTATAATAATGAATTTTCTGTCCCCAAAAGTGCGACCGCTGAGGAAGTTTTAAAGAGAACAAGAAATATTTTGGACTTCTATAATCAAAAGAGGGCCGAACTTGAAAAGGTTAGCAAAACTGTTAAAGAAGAAAGTTTGCCTTATGAAGAAAATGAGGTTCTTGGCGAATTCTATTTAGATGAGTGCGAAGAGGATAATAACGGCAAATATTTTAGAGCAATAAATTATGATGAAAACGCATATAATGAAGAAATTAAAGTCTATTTAAACAGTCTTCCGTCAGTTATTGCCCGCGAAGGAGACAGCATTGTTATGGTAAAAGATGAACTTGGAAAAATG
>CANQBU010000067.1 GCA_947589615.1 uncultured Clostridia bacterium
GGTGCGAGTGCAAACTTAAAAGAAATTTTTGGGATAGAAGCACAAAAAAAGGAAAACATTATTAGGGCGGAGTATATATCTAGCAGGGTGAAAGAATTATCACAAAGGAGGCTAGTATGAATTATCAATCATCTTCTTTTTCAGACAATATTCAAAAAGTTATAAAAAATGCAAGTAAATTTGCATTGAGATTTGGCTCGAATTTAATTGGAAGCGAGCATATTTTATATGGACTTGCAAGCGTAAAAGATTGCCTCGCTTCAAAAATGCTTTCAGATTTTGGGGTGACCGAACAAAGTTTATTCGAATTCTTCGAAGACAATGTAAGCCAAGATGATCTGTTTGGGCTTAGCGGTGAGGTGGAGATGACTCCAAGGACAAAGGATTTGTTTAGGGTTGCTCAGCAAATTGCAATTTCTATGAACCATTCCTTTTTGGGGACTGAACATCTTTTGCTTGCCCTTTTGACTTCGACGGGCAGTGTTGCATACAGAATTTTGGTAGGGCAATATGGTGTTGATGTAGAGGCATTAAAAGTAAAACTTTTATCATCGTTGTCATTTAATGCCAATGTAAAAGAGGAAAAAAGTGAAAGCAGCAAAAATCAACAGGTGGGCAGTAGTCTTCCGGACAAACTACTAGATATGGGGACTGATATCACATTAAAGGCAAAAGAGCATAAGTTAGATCCAGTAATTGGACGTGAGGAAGAAATTCAAAGACTTGTTGAAATTCTATGCAGAAAGACAAAAAACAATCCTGTTCTTATAGGCGAAGCGGGCGTGGGGAAAACGGCTGTTGTTGAAGGACTTGCACAAGCGATTGTGTCGGGCGATGTTCCTGAAATTTTAAAGGATAAAATAATTTATTCTCTTGAAATTGGCGGACTTATGGCTGGCACAAAATACAGAGGTGCAATGGAAGAGAAATTAAAAGACGCTATAGAAACAATAATTGAAAGCAAAAATATAATTGTGTTTATTGATGAAATTCACACACTTGCACAAGCAGGCTCGGAAAAAGGTGAAACATCGCCATCTGATATGTTAAAACCATATCTTGCAAGGGGAGAACTTCAAACAATTGGAGCGACAACAACAGATGAATACAGAAAATTTATTGAAAAGGACAAGGCTCTTGAAAGAAGATTTCAGCCTATAATGGTCGCTCCACCATCTGTTGAGCAAACAATTCAGATTTTGAAGGGATTAAAAGACAGTTATGAGGCCTTTCATAAAATTACAATTACAGATGAGGCAATAGAGGCTGCAGCCGTTTTGTCGGATAGATATATTTCAGATCGAAGTTTGCCGGATAAGGCGATAGACCTAATTGATGAGGCAAGCTCAAAAGCAAAGGTAAACTTTACCGTCAAACCGCAAGAGGTTAGGGCGATTGAAGAAAAAATAAAATCATTATCGGCAAACAGAGATGAGGCTAGTTTGCAGCGTAACTATGAAAAAGCGGCAAAACTTCAGTCGGAAATTATAAATTTGGAAAATGACCTTAATCAGGCAAACAAGAAATTCGATGTTAAGAAAAATAAGTCAAATATAAATTCAATCGGGGCAAATGAAATCGCCGAAGTTGTCTCAAAGTGGACGGGAATTCCGGTGACGAAAATAACAGAAAGCGAGAAGGAAAAACTTGTTCATCTTGAAGACATATTGCATAGACGTGTCGTTGGTCAAGATGAGGCTGTCGAGGCGGTCGCAAAGGCGATAAGACGATCAAGAGTGGGATTGCAAGACAGCAAACGACCAATCGGCTCCTTCTTATTTATGGGGCAAACGGGTGTAGGAAAAACTGAATTATGCAAAGCGATTGCCGAAGCGATGTTTGATGATGAAAATAATATTATTCGAATAGATATGAGCGAATATATGGAATCGCATAGCGTCTCGAAACTAATAGGCTCACCTCCTGGATATGTGGGCTATGAAGAGGGGGGACAACTTACCGAGCAAGTTCGAAGAAAGCCATATTCCGTCATTTTGTTTGATGAAATTGAAAAGGCGCACCCTGACATTTTCAATGCACTTTTACAAATTCTCGATGACGGAAGATTGACTGATGGACAAGGCAGAACGGTTTCTTTTAAAAATTGTATAATAATTATGACAAGCAACCTTGGTTCAAAAGAGGTAAAGGAACAACGCAAACAATTAGGTTTTGGCTATCATGAAGATGAAGAAGAGATTGATTCTAAGAAAATATACATGGATGCATTAAAGAACAAGTTTAAACCAGAGTTAATTAATAGGATTGATGTAATATGCATATTTGATCCTCTTAGCAGGCAAGATTTAATAAAAATTGCGAAAATTTTGATAAAAAACATAAATAAAAGGCTGAAAGAGAAGAATTTATCTTTAAAAATGACAGAGGACGCCCTTGAGTTTATAGTTGAAAAAGGCTCTAATGTAGAATATGGAGCGCGACCATTAAAGAGGTTTATTCAACAAGAGGTTGAGGACCAAATTGCAGAAAAAATATTACTGGGCAGCCTCAATAAAGAGGGTGGAATAATCATTGATGTGGAAAATGGCAAATTAACTTTTAACAACAATTAAAATTTGTTTTGAAAAAAATAAAAAGTTTGTTAGAATATAGATACGGAGGTAGCGAATGAAATTAGAAATTTTAGAAAGGGGTGGCTATAAAGTCAGCCAAAGACTTGAAAGGATATTGACTGAAAAGTTGACGAGACTTGAGAAATACTTTGAAGATACAATGAATGTAAAAGTTGTTTGTTCAAGGACCGCAAAACAAGAAAAACTTGAAATCACAGTTTCAAGTAAAGGGCTTATGTATAGAAGCGAGGTAACAAGCGACAATATGTATAACAATATTGATTTTGCATTGCCAAAACTGGAAAAACAAATAGTCAGAAACAGTGAAAAGAGAAAGATGATACGTGCCAGGGGGTCAAAACAAGAGAACTTCTTGCCATTTGAATTTATTGAAGAAGAGCCTGAACAACTTCCTGATGTATTCAAAACAAAAACTTTTGAGTTACAACCTATGCTTGTTGATGAAGCGAGGTTTGCAATTGAGCGTTTAGGACATGACTTTTATGTATTCATCAATGCTGAAAACGATAAAATAAATATAATTTATAGAAGAAAAGATGGTAAATTTGGTTTAATTGACTTAGTTTACTAAAAATAACTAAATAAAAAGAAAGAACATATTGAATTAAAAACCAATATGTTCTTTTTTGTAGGAAAGCAAGAATAGAAGCGAGATGTTTTCTTTTTATATTGTAAATCTTGCGTTTAGAAGGATAAGTTTTAAAATTTTATCACATTATCGCTTATTTCCACCAATCTTTTATCATGAGAAACCACTATGACAATGGAATTTTCTTTTAATTCGACAATTTTCGACAATACCTTTTCTACATTTTTACTATCAAGGTCGTTTGTAGGCTCATCGAAAATGTAAATTTCCGAATCTTTTGAGAAACTTCTTATAAGATTTATTCTTCTTTTTTCTCCTCCCGAAAGAATATTTTTGATAGATTCATTTGCTTGATTTCTCTCAAATAATTCTTGCAAGTTGAAGTCTTTTATCAGTTCTTTTGTTTTTTCATTAAGTTGTAGCTCGGGATACATGACATTTTCTTCAAAGTTTCTGTCAAACAAATTTTCTTCTTGAAAAGCCAAGGACACTCTGTCATTTTCAAAAAACAGAGAATTTATTTCATATTTATCATTTATTATTATTTCGCCACTTTTGTATTCTTTTAGTCCAAGCAGACAGTTTATGAGTGAGGTTTTTCCACTTCCGCTGCCTCCTGCAAGACAATTTATTTGTCCTTTATAGAAATTAACTTCTGGTATTAACTTGGAAAATTCTCCTATTTCAATATCCATATTTTTCATTGTAATTTTGTTTATTTTTTCCTCTTTAGGCAAAACTTTTCCAAGAGCAATAATATTTTCAGGCTTTTCTTTTAAAAGAAGAAGGCGTGAAATTTTTATTGAATATTGTTGAACATTTCCCATGACGAAGGCAAGGTCTTCATATTTATTAAATACATCAAGCACGTATGGAATAATAATTATTAATGAAGAAATGATGTCGGCATTCGACATTGTTTTGCTATTTAAAACGAGGAGGACAATTCCAATTGTGCTTGCATATTCGATTATGTGAGTAAATGTCCAATAAATGAGGTAGGTGTTTAATTTTTTCTTTTGATTTTTGTAATTTTCATCATTAAGCGTTTTTAGAATTTGATATTCTCGTTCCCTTGTTTTGAAAAATCCTATAAAAGGTAGGTTTTCGATATTGTTAAGAAAGTGGTTGTTTTGTCTGCCGCTTATTTTTTCAAGAATTTTATTAATTTTATTGTCCATGACAATTCTATAGCAAATGGAAAGGTTCATAATAGCAAGAGTTGCGAGAATAATAAGCAGGGCGTAAATGTTAATAACCGCGATGTATATACAAGAAAAGATTGCAACAATTATAGGTGTGAATATTTTGATTAAGAAATCTTCAAAGAAAGAAAATACTTGGTCGCTAGCGCTTTTAACGATGTAACTAGCTTCGCCATTTGTCATGTTCAAATTGAAATTTTTTCTATATTCCAAAATGTAGTTTAGTGCTTCGATATGTGTTTTATTACTCATTCTATAGGCAAAAAGTTTCATAAAAGCACGCAAAGCGCTTGCTGTTATCTGTAAAACTGGCAGGAAGGCAAATGCAATTAAAATTAAAGAAGTGTTTGAAAGGCTGTCAGGGAATTTAATAAAAAGAATTGATGCTGAGTTTCCTGAGAGTTTAGATATAACACAAGATGTAATAAGTGGAATTAAAAGGAAGGTGAAAGAACGAAGAATGCAAGCAAAAAGAAGGACTATAAAAATAGCCTTATCCTTTTTATTTCCTATTTTCCATAAAAGTTTACAAGCGGGGAAGAATCCAAATTTTTTATCCATGACTAAAATATAACAAAAATGGCTCTAAAAGTCAATAATTAGTTTAAAAATAATAATAAATAAGCATTTTTAACAAAAAAGATAAATTTAACGAAAAATTAAAAAATAAAGTCATTTAAAAAATATTTAAAATAATAAAGAAAAAACGACTTTTGACAGTCGTTTATTTGCTTAAGCTTTCAAGCATTTTTGCATAATGAGCTTTTTTTCTGTTTGCACTATTTTTGTGAATGACATTGTCGCTTGCTGCTTTGTCCATAAGGGAAACAACTTCGTTGTAAAGATTTTGAGCATTTTCAACTTCTTTGTTTTCAACAGCCAACTTGAATTTTTTAGCAAAAGTGGCAATTCTTGATTTGATTGCTCTGTTTTCTGCAGTTTTTTTGTCGATCACTTTAACTCTTTTTTCAGCTGATTTAATATTAGGCATACTTATCTCCTTTATTAATTTTACTCTAGACAAAAGTATAACATAAAAAAAACAAGAAATCAAGTAAAATAAATATTTTTTTTAAATTTTAACAAAATAAATTGTATGTTTGATTTGATAGACGAATGTGGTAAGGATTTAAAGCAATATGGTTATACCGTTAAAGACTTGGGAGAATTTGGAATAAAGGAAGCTTACTTAAAAGTCCATGATAAAAAGGAGAGTGATGAAATTGGGCTTGCCGAAGGCGAGTATTTTATCGTAAACAGCCCATTTTTCAGTGAATTTGGTCAAGATTGTGCAGCTACATTGATTAATAGTGTTAAAAATAAATTAAAAAGGTGTTTAAAAAACTTTAATTATAAAAAAGATGATAGAGTTTTAATTGTGGGGTTAGGGAATCCAGATATTGATGCCGATAAACTTGGCAAGAGTGTATTTGATGAAATTGAAATAAAACCAATGGATAAGAAAAATAATATTTTCAAGTTTTGTCCCAACATATTTTTTTACACGGGTATAGACACGCTTGAAATAGTGAAAATGCTATCATTAAAATTAAATATAGATTTAATTATAATCATAGATTCACTCACGACTTCGTCGCTTTCTCGTCTTGGTTCATCTTTTCAAATAACTACATCGGGTATGACGCCCGGTAGCGGGGTAAACAGATTTGGGAATAGGATTTGTAAGGAAACGATTGGAATAAATTGCATATCGATAGGAGTGCCATTTATGATATTTTCAAGTAGTATAAAAGATGAAGAGCGAGATATAATACTCACATCAAAAGATGTCAGGGAAGATGTAGAAAATGCAAGTTTTATTATTTCGCAAGCGTTAAAGGAGGCAATGAAATGAATTTATATTTGCTCATTCCATTTTTTGTGATTTTGATTTTCTTTATTCCTGTAAAACTCGAAGTGAGGATTTCTTTCAATGTTCTCGAAAAAATGGGGGCATTTGGTATATTCGTTTTTGGTTTCAAAGTGGAATATCAACAATTTTGGATAGAAAATAAAAAGATAATAACAAAGAAGGAGAATGAATTAGAAAGCCATGAATTAAATGCTCAAAGTAAAGAAGTTATATTTTTTGATATGCTGAGCCATGAAATAAAAGACAAAACGAAATTAAAAGAATTTTTTGTGTTTTACAATCTCGGCGTTGGAGACGCTTTTTCATCTGCTATGGTTGGAGGAACAATAAATGCAATATTATTATCAATTATGACTGCAATAAAAAATTCCAAACCCACTGCATCTATGGGTGTTTATGACACAATATCCTATAATAAGAAAATTTGCCAGTTTGCATTAAAGAGTT
>CANQBU010000068.1 GCA_947589615.1 uncultured Clostridia bacterium
CGGCTGCTCCGCCAGCATTTGATTTTCTTTGATCTTTCATTTCGATTGTTGCAACCGTTCCAATCTCATCAAAAATGGAACACAACCTGTATGGAGCGCGTTTTTCTTGTTTTAAATATGAAATATATCTATTTATAATTTTCATATTTTCTTTGAATAAAGGAATTCTTTTATTTACAGAATAGGCATTGTGTAGCCCTTGAGTATGTATGAAGTAAAATCCTTTGCCATCAACTTTTGAAAATTCATTTTCTTCAGTCCATTTATTAACAAACTTTAAATTTGGTTCATAGTTATCATGACCTTCTCCATCACTCTCTTTAATGGAGTTTTTAAATGTTTCGGAATTAACTCCGCCAAGCACATCTTTGACAAAGAAAGGCATTGTTCGATAAAGCCCAAGTTCGACCATCTTGCCACCTAAAATTCCACCATTTATAACACTATAATCTTTTGCTTCAGCCTTGTTCTCTATATAATCAGGCAAATAAAAAGCATCTTCATAGGAATAAAATTTTTCAGAAAATATATTTATTTTCCAGCCTGCATCATGTAATTTATTTAAACTCACAGCATAACTAAAGGAATCACTCAAGAATTTTTCACGTGTTATTTGTTCACCTTCTGTGACAAAAGGTTTTTCGGTCAGCATATTTACAATTGATGGATAAGTATGCCCATATCTTGAAACATGATCTTGAAACCATGTAAAACCTTTAAAATCATCAAAAAGTTCAGGCTTTTTGTCATATATATATTCTAGCCAATCTTCATCCATTTTGTCTACACAAAAAACAAAAATATTCCCTTCACTGCCAACCGTTGTTAAATTTTTGTTTGTTAATAATTTATGTTGAAAATCGATATCTGCCTTTTGTTGTCTTTCTTGATAGGTTAAAAACATTTCACTATGCGATATGCTTGCAGAAACGGGAATAATTAATTGGGATACAACTAAAACGGCGGTTATAACCAAACCAATTGCCGACACTATCCCTTTTTTGTCCATTATTGAGGCAACGCCCATAAATGTCGCAAGAATTGCCGCCCAAAAGATTATATTTACAATCATCCATGCAAGTGAAATCGTATTCCCCTCGCCATCACCTTTTAGGGTCGAAAGATTTCCATTTAAGAAATTGCTTTGAAGGAACATTAAAAAGCCTAAGCCTAGAAATAAACCCGAAACTACTCTATATGCCTTCTTAGGAAGAAAAAACAAAATTAAAAAGCAGACAGCCGTTCCAGCCCAAAAATATCCAAAGCAAACCCAAAAATAATTTGAAAAAGAAAAAACGAATTCATCATAGTTTGCCGCATAAATATCAAATGGAGTGCTCAAGAAAAGAGCCAGCGGTAAAACGCAGGATATTGCAAGAGTTATTAATATCTTTTTTAAAATTTCTTTTGTATTCTTTTCCATTTTATTCCTTCCTAAATAATTTATTCACTTCTCTTCCTAATTTACAGTAATTTTACACACGTTTTCAAATTTTTTATCTTAAATAAAACGAACTATCAGTCCGTTTATTTTTTATCTTCTCCATTGTCATCTTGATTTTGAGGCTTTTCTTCTTCAGTAACCGATTTAGCTTCAGTGTTTAGTTTATTACTTTGCGTTTCTTCAGTCTTAGTTTCATCGGTTTCTTCTTTCACTGTGTTATTTTCATTTTCCAATACTTCATTATCAACTAAAACAACATCTTTTTCAACCTCTTTATTTTTATTTGGATCGGATTTTACAATCTTTTTGACATTGTTTTTAACCTTTTTCCAAATAATAATAGCAGAAGCCGCAATAGCAACGGCAATTGCCGCTACTGAAGAAAGAAGCACAGACGTTGCTGCCGGATCAATATACAAAATTTGAGAACCATATTGCAAGCTGTTTGCAATCAAACCTAATAATGCCATAATTCACCTCCTTTTATTGTTTTTTATTATTTTGTTTTGTTATTAACGACTTTAATATGTATCTTGCACCCTCTTTGCCTGCATGACCGTGGTTGTAAGTAAAATTCTTGTAGTATTCTTCTATCTGCTGTTTAAATTTATCTTTATCTTTAAATAAATTCTCGATAATTACAGGGAATTTTTCTATATCCTCTTTGTTTACCGCAACTCCGATAATATTTCTCAGTTGAATCTCAATTGGTGTAATTTCAATCTTTTCCCAATTTGGATTTAACGTTTTCATCTTCGTGTTTATAAATAACACCGGCTTCCCTGTCGCAAAAGCAAATTCAGCAGATATACCTGACCAATCGGTTATAAGAAGATCAGAACTGTAAATTGACTTATTGCTAGAAAAATCCAATTCAAATGTAAGTTTTTCTTTGTCATAATCCTTGTATCTTTCAACAATCTCATTCATTTGCACTTTAAATCTCTTTACATATTCAGGATGTGGTCTTACCGTTAAGTGATAATCAGTATCTCCGAGTGCTTTAATTATATCATCTATGCATGAATCTAAAATATTGTCTTCATTCCATGTTGGCGCAATTAATATTTCCTTTCGCCCTTCTTTTGTGCTATCATCTTGTTCCTTTTTCTTAAACTCGTCCACTAAATTGTCAAGCAAAGGAAAACCAAATTCAACTAAAGTTTTCTCTTTCAGTTTATAAACTTTTTCTGTTGCACGAACTTCTTTTGCTACGTGTGGACCAGTGCAGAAGATTGTATCGAAAGCATCGAGCGCACCCTCTTTAAATCCCATATGGACACTCATTGAGTCATGTGGAACATAAATATATTCAATATCCTTTTTAATAAACGAGCGTTTAAGGTAATATTTGTCCAAATCAGGCGTTGTCATAATAAAGATGTCCGCTTCGACAAGCATCATAAGCAATGCAGTCTTTTTTAAGCTTATAAAATAAGGTTTAATTCTTGGTTCATCTTTAGCGATATCAAAAATTGCATCATTATAGTCATTTGTTACATAATGTATTGTTACATCAGAACTTCTTAAAAGTTCTTCAATAATATCTTTATAATATTTATAAAACCCACTCTTCTCAGAATAAAATACAATGTGTTTATTTACAATATGTTTGAATTTTCTATAATCCTCTTTTTCTCTTGCTTTCATTACTTTATAAAGAGGATCTTTCTTATCAATTACACCAAAGGACTTTGAATCTGCAAGAGCTTTTCGACTTGCCTCCAGGGCCTGATAATCGACATATTTTTTAGGATTTATTAATGCATTCAATAGATACATGACGGCTATGGAAAGTAAATTGCTTGCAGTCCAATAAAGTGCAGTCGCTACGGGAACAAAAATTCCCAGAACCAAAGACAGACCTACACTTAAAATCATAATTCCATATTTATTTATTTTGCCTTGTTCATGTTGAATAACATTAGAAAGATTTTGAGTGAAGCACATTATCCAAGAGGAAAGAGCCGCAATAAACGGAACGGCAATATACCCCCCCCCGATTTGACTCGTAACTAAAAGTAAATCAAGTCCGCAAAAATTTGTTTTAAATTGCATAACCCTTTCAACTAGGCTTGCAAGCACGTTAGCATCAACACCTTCAATGGCAGAAGATGCAGTTATTGAACCATTTTTTATTGCCTGAATAATTTGAATCTGAAATGAAGAGTCTCCTGTATCAGCACCAATAAATTTTGCAAGCGATTCAATCACTCCATCTGATGTTCCGAATAAATACCCGAGTGGTCTATTTATAACATAAACAACTCCAAGCAATAATACAATTTGAATAATTAAAGGTATAAGCGATGCGAATGGATGATATTTTTCCTTTTTATATAATTTTGTTTGCTCCTCGGCAATGGCATCAAAATTTCCGCTTAATTTTGCTTTTATAAAATTAATTTGTGGTTGAATCTTAACCATAAGAATGGAATTTTTTTGAATCCAAACTGATATTGGCATTAAAATAATTTTAGTTATGAGGGTGAAAAGTATTATGGCGACACCATAATTTTTAATCAATAAAAAACAACCTTTCATTAAGTAGCCAAGTGGCACACATATGTAATAAAGAACTGAATCCATAATTTCCCTTTAATTGTAACGTAGGAAACTTTCCTCCGATTTGTATAAGCTTGAATCAATCAATGGAACTAAAATACATTTTCCCAATAATTGTCATGCACCATGATTATTATATATTTATATTAAAGTATTGTCAAGTAAAAGACCGCAATTTATATAATAAAAAAATAAGTCAAGGCTAATTTTGACGTATTTTGTTCATTTTTTTCATTTTAAAACGAAAAATTTAACAAAACTACTTGACATGACCCCACTAAAATGTTTATTATAGGTCTTGATATTAAACAAAATGAATAAAAGGCACATAAGATGAAAAAATTATTAGCACTATTTTCTATATTCGTGATTATCTGCTGCGGAGCCATTTTAAAAACGGCATTAGTGAAAAAATCTATAGTAATTTATACTTCTATGGAAGAATATGCGGTAGAATTATTACAAAAAAGCTTAGATGAAAAATTCCCAAAATACAATGTCAAATTTGTTACTACTTCAACAAGCAACATTGCAACCAAAGTTCTCGAAGAAGGTCCGCGTTGTGAGGCAGATATTGTATTTGGACTTGAATATGCTTACATTGAAAAGATTATTGAAAATAACCTCGCTTATGATTTTAGCGGAGTATATGATATGTCAGTTTTTGAAGATGATCTTGCTTATGATAATATAAAAGACTTTGTTATTCCAAGTTGCAGACAAGGAATCAGTATTATTGTAAACAATTCTGTTTTAAAAGAAAAAAATCTACCAAAACCTCAATCTTATCTGGATTTGACAAAATCAATCTATAAAGGACTTATATCCATGCCTTCCCCTGCAAGTTCTGGAACAGGTTACGCTTTCTACCTTGCCATGGTAAACATGTTGGGCGAAGAAGCGGCTTTAAAATATTTTAGTGAATTTTCAAAAAATGTCATTCAATTTACTACCTCAGGCTCAGCACCTGTAAATAACCTTGTTTCAAAAGAGGCAGGAATCGGAATTGGAATGATTTCGCAGGCAGTTGAAAAAATATCGAGTGGGCAAAAAGATTTGGAAGTTATAATTACTGATGAAGGAGCCGCATTCAGCACTTATGGTTCTTTTATAGTTAAAGGAAAGGAAAATAAGAGCGGAGTTCTTGAAATCTTAGACTATATGTATTCGGACTTCACCGATGAATGCTGTGCAAAATATTACCCAGAAGCAACTTTTAAAGGAAAAGATTATGTTCTTGAAAATTTTCCTCAAAATTTAAAATATTGTGATATGAGCAATAATACGATATTAAAAAAAGAAGATTTATTAAAAAAGTGGAATAAGATTAATTAAGGAAGTGGAAATACTAATGAAAACAAATAAAAAAGTTAAACTAAGTGTTAAAAATTTATCAAAAGTATATGATAACGAAAGCATGAATGCAATTGACGATGTCTCATTCGATGTGTATGACGGTGAATTTTTGTCAATCCTTGGCCCTTCAGGATGTGGAAAATCGACAATAATAAAAATATTAATTGGGCTTGTTCCTCCAACCTCGGGGCAGATCTTTAAAGACGATCAAGACATAACAAATTTAAAAATATCCAAGCGTGGAATGGGTATGGTTTTTCAAAACTATGCATTATTTGAAAATATGACAGTTAGACAAAACATTGAATTTGCTTTGAAAACTAATAAAAACACAAAACAAACAGCAAAAGAAGTTACATCAACATTGCTTGAAAAAATGCACTTGCAAGAACTTGAAGACAAAAAGCCAAATCTTCTTTCTGGTGGACAACAGCAGCGTGTAGCAATCGCCAGAACTCTTGCATTAAACCCTGATGTCATACTTTTTGATGAACCTATGTCCGCACTTGACGCATCAACTCGTTTGGAACTTTGCGCTGAAATTAAACACGTTCAAAAAGAATTTAAAACAACTATAATTTACATAACGCATGATCAAGAAGAAGCCTTCTCCCTCTCCGACCGCATAATGGTTATGTCACCGGCAAAAATTGCTCAAATTGGAACTCCAAGTCAAATTTTATCTCGTCCAGCAAACAAATATGTTAAATCTTTTGTTTGTGACAACATTTCTAAAAAGATTGATTCATTAAATAAAATTATGGAGAAGAAAAAATGAGCATAGTAACATTAGAAAAGAATTCAACAAAAAAACAATTTCGGCTCAGCAAAAAGCATGTGGAACTAAGCTTTATTGTTTTACTTATCCTTGTGCTTGTCCTCCTTGTTGTCGCCCCACTAATCACACTTTTATGCAAAATTGACGGACAGGCCTGGAACACCGTGTTTCATGGCGGCCAATTCGGAAAAGCACTTGGAAATTCATTACTTACAACATTGATTTCAACAATAATCTCTGTTGTTCTTGCCTACACTCTCGCTTGGGCAATTTCCAGAACAAACATTAAGGGTAAAGGAATTTTCAGCACATTACTCGTTCTCCCCATGCTTATACCATCAATCTCACACGGGCTTGGACTTATAATTCTGTTCGGAAATAATGGGATTTTTACAAATTTATTCAATGCAACGTCCCATCTTTACGGATATTTTGGTATAATATGGGGCTCGGTTATGTATTCATTCCCCGTTGCATTCCTTATGTTTGTAGATATTTTAA
>CANQBU010000069.1 GCA_947589615.1 uncultured Clostridia bacterium
TTTATTAAAGGCGTAAAGTTCTTTGTCGATATCGCCTCCAGATTTAGCAAGTAAAATTTCACTTAATTCAAGCACTGGAGTATCGAGAGGTGAAAAGGCAAACATTTTGTAAACATTTTTAATTTTTTCCATCATTTCATCAAAAACGACCTGTTTAGATGGAAGAAGTTCCATAAAGCCGGGAAGTTTACGAGGCTTTATAATATTTGAATTATTCATAATAAAAATCCTTTATTTATTAAAATTTTGCTTAAATTTGTCGTGAAAAAGCATATAGTAAACGATAAAATTTGATAGTTTTATATGCAAAAATGTAACTTAAAGACTAAAGTTATCCCCATCAAGTTATCCACAATTCCACAAATAAATATTTATACATAAGCATTAATTTTTATGCAAATTTATGCATTTTTGTGGATAACCACACAAGTTATCCACATTTCCACACCCAAAATTGCGAAAAATGGCTGTTTTCAAAGCAATTTTTTTGTTAAGATTTGAGATGGTAAAATTTTTTCAAAAGGTGAAAGTTATAAAATAATACTTATCCCCTTTTTAAAAATCAAACTTTGAGAAAGATTTTTGAATAAAATGCATAAAAATACGTTTAATGATTTTTCATGAGAATATCGACTAATTTTCTTGGCCGTATTTTCATTTTTTCTCAACTACGGCACCTTTAATAAATAATGATGGAGTCGTTGAGCAGGTAAAGAACAATTTATGCAACGCCCTTGTTGAAGAAACATAAATAATGTTCTTATCAATGGCATTTTTATAGTTTAATTTATCACAATTTGGAATGATAACTGCATCAAATTCAATGCCTTTTGCGGTTGCACAAGAAGTAATTAGAACTCTGTTGTCATAATCTTCAGGATCGGCAAGGAGTTTGCAGTCCATAATCGTCTTAAGTTGATTATAAACGGCATGTGCTTCCTTTTGACATTTGCAAATGATTGCAATATGCTCGTGGTTAGAGCATTCGTTTTCAATAATATTTTTGATTTCTAGAATTTGATTTTCGGTTACAATAACTTTTGGTTCACTTCCACTTCTATTTACAAATTCAACATTTTTTAATCCAACCATATCGCTTGCAAATTGTGCAATTTCTTTTGTGGAACGATAAGTTTTGTTAAGTTTTAGAAGTTTGCAGCCCAAAAAGTCGGCTGTAATATTTAAATATTCATCGGTAACATTTTTTTCTATGCACTGATATACATCGCCAACCACAATCATAGGGCAGGTCCAAATTTTTTTGAACATATAAATATCAACAGGCGTAAAGTCTTGCATTTCATCAATAATAAGATATTTTGCTGAGTATTCGTGGTCTTTGCCATAAATATAATGTTTAATTAAAAGCCATGTGCCTTTATCCATATATTTTATGTTGTTTGTGTTTTTGCATTCATATCCTTCTCGTGCCATAAAGATTTCAAAAACTTTTTCAACATCTCGAACAGGCAAGAAACGATAGAGG
Source organism: uncultured Clostridia bacterium (assembly GCA_947589615.1). GTDB lineage: Bacteria > Bacillota > Clostridia > Christensenellales > UBA1242 > Caccovivens. The sequence goes on from CANQBU010000069.1 coordinate 1,487, forward strand.
ATTTTTTTAAATCTTTCAATAAGCCCTTTATTTTGCTCTTTTGAGTAATGACGTCTTTCTGTGAAGTATTTTGCATATTGCCAAGCAATTTTATTGATACGTTCATAAAGGTCTAAACCTTTAAAGGTTTTAAAGAACAATTCTTGAGTTTGTTCCGCAGGGAAATCAATTGTTTCTTTTTCTCCATCAAGTGTTTCGCTTACTGTGTAAGATAAATTTTGAGGGGAGAATGTTTCCACATATGGACCTTTTAAAAACCTTAATAAGTCGTCAAGATATTCATAAGAGGATTTGTATGAGACTTCGTTAAGTTTTTCCTGAGTTGGACTAGTTGCAATTTCATCAAGCATTTCCTCTCTCGATTCAACACCTTTTTTAAGTTCAATTCTGACAATCTGAGCAAATGTTGTCTCCACCAAATTATTTTCTCCTAGTTGCGGCAAAACTTCAGAAATATAACTTGAAAAGATATTGTTTGGCGAAATTATTGTGATATCGTTGCTTTTAATTGTTTTACGATGTTTGTATAAGAGGTAAGCGGCACGGTGAAGTGCAATAGAAGTCTTTCCCGAACCCGCGATACCTTGAACAAGCATATTTTCATTGGTATCATTTCTGACAATAGCATTTTGTTCCTTTTGAATTGAAGAAACAATTTGTTTCATTTTAACGGAAACATTGTTTGATAAAATATCTTGAAGTATGTCGTCATTTATTGTAAGGTCGGTATCGAAAAATGAAATAAGATTTCCGTTTTCAATTTTAAATTGCCTTTTAAGTTCAATTGATCCGTGATAAACGACATCCTCAATTTTGTATTGAGCATCTCCAAGGTTATAATCATAATACATGCTTGCGACAGGCGCTCTCCAATCAATTGCATAAAGCGTTTTATTATCAATAATGCTGCCGATTCCGATGTAAATATGTTGTAAAGTTTTATTATTTTCGGTTAGGAAGTCAATTCTCGCGAAGTAAGGGGAGTTTACTTGTAGTTTTAATCTTTTTTCTTCAAGTCTTTTTTCCTCCAGACTTTCTTCGAGAAGCCCCAGTTCATTAAAAGAGTTTGACAGGTCTTCGCCGCGGGAAATTTCGTTGTAATTTTCACCTTGACTTTTAATTCCTGCTTTCAACTGATCTTGGTAACTTTTTGTTTGACTTTTATTTTCTTTAATTTTTTGTTTTAAAATCTCAACAACTTGTTTGAGACGCGTCTTTTCATTTATCAAAGGAAACCTCCTTTTAAACAAAGAAAATATTATTCTTCGTCATCGCTATTTTGATTAGCATAATTTTCATCATTTGTCAAGTTATTTTGGGTATTTTCAGAGTCCTCCCCATTACTTTCTTGCAAATTGTCAGAATCTTGTTCAATTTCGTCTTCTTCCTTTTCTGCAAGAGCAACTCCGACAATAAAGTTGTCATCACGAAGTCTCATGACTTTAACCCCTTGACTTACTCTTGAAATCTTGCTTATTTGTGAGATAGGAGTTCTGATAATTATTCCGCTGTCTGCAATTAAAAGTATGTCATTATCTTCAAAAGATTGCTTTAATGCGACAAGTGAGCCAGTTTTTTCATTAAATACACCTGCTTTAACTCCCATACCGCCACGAGCCTGCAATCTATATTCGTCAACATCGCATCTTTTTCCGTATCCATTAGAAGATATGGTGATAATTTGCGAGCCAGGTTTGATAACGGTCATATCAACAATAAAGTCATTTTCGGCAAGTTTCATGCTGCGAACGCCTTGACTTTCTCTTCCCATATTACGCACATCTTTTTCGCTGAAGCGTATAGCCTTTCCCGAGTGAGCAGCGACAAGGATTTCGTCATCTCCAGATGAAACCATAACGCCCACAAGTTCGTCATTGTCAAGAAGGTGGATAGCGATTTTCCCAACTTTACGAATAGAAACAAATTCTTTAAGATCTGTCTTTTTGATAAGCCCTTTTCTTGTTGCCATAAGAAGATTACCTGTTTCGTTTTCTTTTCTTGGAATGACTGCGGTAACTTTTTCATCATTGGCAAGCATAAGCAGGTTTATAATTGCTCTGCCTTTTGCTGTTCTTTGTGCTTCAGGAACTTCATAAGCTTTTATGCAATAAACTTTACCTTTATTGGTAAAGAAGAGAAGGTCATCATGAGAAGAGGTTACAAACATGTTTTCTACATAATCTTCTTCTTTTGTTTTGTGAGCGGTAATTCCGACACCGCCACGATTTTGAGATTTATATTCACTTGCTGCCATTCTCTTGATGTAACCTTGATGAGTCATTGAGATGATAACATCTTCAACAGGAATAAGGTCGGCAATATCAATACCGCCACCATCGAGAGAAATTTCGGTTTTTCTTGGGTCACCATAGTTATTTTTGATTTCCTCAAAATTATCACGCAGGATTTTAAGCACTCTTTGAGGATTTGCCAAAATATCTTCAAGATCTAAAATAAGGGCATCAAGTTGACGCAATTCTTCATTTAGTTTTTCAACTTCCAAACTGGTCAGTTTAGACAGCCTCATTTCAAGGATTGCATTGGCTTGTAACATATCAAGTTCAAAGTTTTGAATTAATTTTTCTGCAGCATCATTTTTGTCGTCGGCAGATTTAATAATTCTGATGACTTCATCAATGTTTGCCAGAGCAATAACAAGACCTTTTACAATATGTTCTCTTTCCTTTGCCTTTTTAAGGTCGAATTCTGTCTTGCGAACCAAAACTTCCTTTTGATGTTCAAGGTAATAGTATAGCATTTCTTTTAAGTTTAAAATTTTAGGTTGGTTGTCGGCAAGGGCAAGGAAGATAATACCCGAGCCTTTTTGAAGTTGGGTCATTTTGTATAGAGAGTTAAGCACAACTTGTGCATTAAAATCTCTTTTAATGTCGATGACGATTCTCATACCATTTCTGTCTGATTCATCGTTAATATTTGCAATTCCGTCAAGTTTTTTGTTTTTAACAAGTTCGGCGATCTGATAAATAAGTTGAGCTTTGTTTACTTGATAAGGAAGTTCTCTCACAATAATTCGAGTTCTGCCATTGTCATTTTCTTCAATTTCGCACTTTGCGCGGACAATTATGCCGCCACGACCGGTTTTGTAAGCCTGTTTAACTGCCGCTCTGCCCATGATGATACCACCGGTTGGGAAGTCGGGAGCGGGAATAATTTTAATAAGCTCGTCAATATCAATATCAGGATTGTCAATAAGGGCTTGTAATCCAGTTAAAACCTCGCAAAGGTTGTGAGGAGGAATATTTGTTGCCATTCCGACTGCGATACCATCAGCCCCATTTACAAGAAGATTTGGTATTTTTGAAGGTAAAACTTTTGGTTCTTGTTGTTGAGCGTCAAAGTTAGGCATAAAGTCTACTGTTTCTTTGTCTATATCTTCAAGCATAAGACCGGCAATTTTTGCAAGTCTTGCTTCTGTGTAACGCATGGCGGCAGGTGGGTCTCCATCGACAGAACCAAAGTTACCTTGTCCATCTACAAGGGGATAACGCATAGAGAAGTCTTGCCCAAATCGGACAAGGGCTTCATAAATAGAACTGTCACCGTGAGGGTGATATTTACCCATAACATCACCGACAATTCTAGCACACTTTTTAGTTGGCTTGTCGTAGAAGTTATTCATTTCGCCCATAGCGAATAAGATACGCCTGTGAACAGGCTTTAAACCATCTCGAACATCGGGAATGGCACGAGAAACATTGACTGCCATAGCATAAGACATGAAAGATTTTTTCAAGTTATCGACAGTGTCTGTTTTTTCGATTTTAGTATTTACAAAAATCTCATCGAGAGATTTCTTTTTATTATTATCCATTTTATTCTCCTATAATTTAGTTCGCTGCAGTGCGATTTAGGTGCTTTTCGACAATTTGTTTGCCTATGCTGATGCTGTAGTCCATTTTTTCGATAACTTGCTCATTTCCAAAATGCAACTTCATTTGTCCTGAGCAAATCAGAACATCAGCCGTTTCTTCAATGATGTTTTTGATTGTTTGTTTAATAAGACCATCAGTATATTCGCTTTTTTCCTCATTTGAGTAACGGATAAATTTGCAAAGTTCTTTGGTGAGCTCGCTCATTTCTTCAATGCACATTCGAATTTGTCCATCTTCGCCCCATGCTTTAAAACAAAGTTCAAATGTTTCATGAAAATAATTTTTATCAAGATTATCTGGGATAACAGGGGTTAAATTTAACGCTTTGTTCAAAAATTTTCTACATCTTATAATTTTGTAATTCAAAACATTTCGCACTTTTTCCATGCCGAACATTCTTGCAATTTGATATGTGTAAATTATTACATCGGCAGTAGCACTTATTATTGAATTTTTTGTTTGATCTAAAAGGTTTTGATTGTGGAGAGAAATGTCGGAATTAACAATCCTTGAATACTTGCAAAGAGTTTTTGTCATTTCTCCCATTTTTTCAATGCACATGCGGAGTTCGTTTACCTCGCCCCAAACCTTAATAAACCCATTAAGGGTGTCAATATAAAAATCTTTTTCCAGCATAATTACCTCTATATATCAAGGTCGGTGGCAAGTTCAGGGTGTTCTTCAATAAAGATACGCCTTAACTCACTATCTTCGCCCATGAGTTCATTAAAATATTTTTCGGCTTCAACCGCATCTTCAAGAGTTAATTGAATTAAAATTCGATGTTCTGGGTCAAGAGTTGTATCCCAAAGTTGTTCGGCATTCATTTCACCAAGACCTTTGTATCTTTGCTGAGCGGTTATACCTGTTCGTCCATTTTGATCATACCAAGCATTTAATTCATCATCTGAATAGAAATAATAATCTTGTTTATTTTTGGTAACCTTGTAAAGAGGAGGTTTTGCCGCATAAACATGACCATGTTCAATCAAAGGACGCATAAATCTAAAGAAGAAGGTGAGAAGTAAAATTCTGATATGAGCGCCGTCGACATC
>CANQBU010000070.1 GCA_947589615.1 uncultured Clostridia bacterium
CCACATAGGATATTTTTTGTTTCCAAAGATATTAATTTTTCGATACATTGGAAGATTAGCTTTCCCAATGTTTGCCTTTTTCATAAGTGAAGGTTGCAAATATACAAAACACAAAGCAAGATACTGGGGAACAATTACACTTCTTGGCATAATAATATTCCTAGTTCAATACTTGGCACAAGATAAAATAAGTGGTAATGTATTGTTATCATTTTCAATCTCAATTTCACTCATATTTCTACTGCAAGAAATAAAAAAAACGTTAAATAATTATCAAAAACATATAAAAAAATTGATTTTTCTAATATTTTTAATGATTTTGTGGCTATTTCTCTCATATTTTGCTTCAATTATCTTGAATATAGATTATAAATTTATAGGAATATTATTACCACTTATAATAAGCCTGCCAGATTTTAGTTGCCTTGAAATTAATTCCAAAATAAAAAAAATTGACAATCTTTACACAAGGCTTTTGCTTATGATTGTCACTCTTATTGTTTTATCGTTTACAAGCAATCTTAAGTATGAATGGTTTTGCCTTCTCTCGATTTTACCCTTGCTGTTTTATAACGGAAAGAGAGGGAAATTTAATCTGAAGTATTTCTTTTACATCTTTTATCCATTACACGTTGCCGTGCTTTATGGAATAAAATTTTTAATAAAATGACTAAACTTACATCCTTAACCAATCCGCATTTAATATGTGGATTTTTATTTATTAATGATTTTTTCAGTTTTTACTTTAATTTACTTTTTAAATCTTAATTTTATTATAAATTTCCATTAAATTTGCCAAATTCAACGCTTTATAAAAATCTTCTCGAATCAATCTCGTCCAGATTTCAACAACATTTCTTTTTAATGCAGGGCAATATTTAACAGAGTTGCTAATGGTTTTATGCCCTACTTTTTCATGCATATGCCTTGAACGTTCATTAAATTCAAAGTAGCCATTCTCCAATTTATCAACGCCCAATACTTCAAATGCAAATTTAGCTCTTGCAATCCAAATTTCTGTGCCATAACCTCTGCCAGTAAAATTTTCATTCAACCAAACGCCTCCACCATACACACCATCTATTAAATCCAAACTTGTTCCACCGATAACTTTACCATTTTCTTTTAATTCAACGGCAAAAGCATAACTGTTTACATTGTTTTTCAAATGTTTTGAAATATATTCTATGGAGTTTTCTTCTCTATATGGAAAAGGGACTGTAAGGTTTTTTGCCGTTTCAAAATTGCCCAATCCTTCCACTTGGTCTTTTACATCATTAAGTGTCCAATTTCTCAAAATCAATCTATCTGTTTCTATATATTTCATTTTTCTATCCTATAAAATAATTTTCTCATTTCGCTTGAAAATTTGTTAAAAATTATAAAGATATGCGATAATTTCTAGTTTTTACTGTTAAAAACGCGTTTTTCTGCCCTTTTTTATTAAATTTTATAATTTTTCACATTTTGAAGCAAATCATAATCATCGTTATCTACAAGCAATGTTTGAAAGATCGCCATATTCAAAATATTTTTCGCTCCCACATCTCAACGCTTCTTGAATTATCACACGATGAATGGTAATACTCATTATGTAATGTAAAAGCTCTTTTAGCGATTTTTTACACTTATTTCCCCACAAATCAATTGCATCTTCTCTATATTTCCCCAAATCTGTAAACATGCTCGTTTGTTTGTAAAATTCTAAAATCTCTTCCATATTTCTCCTTTTTTAGAAAAAAATATCATTAATTTATGTTAAATATGTTAAAAAATCGCAATTATTTGGTAGACTATTATTCCTCTGATTATCGAAATTTAACATGTTTTTCATATTGTAACAATCAAAATCTCAATTCCCTTTCTTTTGTGTTAAAGACCAATGTATAAAACCATATATATCATTTATTAAGAATATAACGAAACTTAATAAAGTTGGAAGATACCCTATTCCACTATTCTTTACAACTATTGCCCACATTATTATGAGTATTATATCATTGGCAACAAAGCCCAAAGCATAATATTTACTCCGTCTTAGCATAAGATACGATGCAACTGCCGAAGTAATTAAAGATAATGTGCTTATTATCAGTTCATTTGTGTCTAACGCTTTTAATAAAAAGTAAAAGGCAACTGTTAAAACGCTTGTAGAAAGAAATAGATACAAATATTCTTTTTTATGTATACTGTTCTGCTCAATTACAGCACTATTATTCTTATTTTTATTCCTAAGCCATGATATTATCGAAAATATGCTTATTGGCATCATAATGGCAATATAAATTATTGCCTCACCATAATATTTTTGTGTTATTGCTACGATAGAATATAAAACAATATAAGATATATTTATAAAAGGAGCAATGACCAAACCTTTAGCAATCATTAATACCGAAACAACTCCTATTAATGATGTTACAAATGAAAGAACATTTTTATCAACTCCAAATATAAAACATAATGTCAAGCCCAAAAGACATGCAAAAAGAAAAATGATTTCAAATATATTCCAGTTTTTAAATAATTTTAATTTCAATGATTTACTCCTACGAATCGTTAAAAATGTAAAATATTTAATTTTATAATGCAATTTTCATAAAATATACAATAATTAGCCGTTTTTTATAACTAAATCACACATTTCTTTTAAATATTCTAATATTGACATATCTCTTCTTACTTGAAACTTAATCGCATAAGCATCTTCAGCCTTATCATAAGGGCTTGATTTTAGACTTTCTAAACAATTTTTCATCTTTTTTAAAGCTTCCCTCAATGAAAGCCACTGCAAGCTTCCCCCTTCCGCAACTTCTTTCTCTGTTAGACTTAATTCTTGGGTATTGTCTACAACTTTCGCCAAAAAAACATGTGAAACTTGATAAAAATTTGATTTTACATTAAATTCTTCAGTTATTCCGAGTTTTGAAATAATCTCAACACGGCAACCGGTCTCTTCCATTACTTCTCTACAGAAAGCTTCTTCAAATTCCTCATTTTCTTCCACGCCCCCGCCAGGCAATTTATATTCATTCATGAGTGCTTTGTAAAATACTGCAATTTTATATTCGCTATTAATAACAATTCCCCTTGCTGCGACCCTTTTTCTGGGATTATTTAGTTCCATTTTATTCAAGTCGACTTCTTCATCTTTAATAATTTGATGTAACATTTTATTCTCCTTTTAAATTTTTACTCTCTTTTTGGTGCAATTCTAATTGCACTTTTTATAAATTAGATACGAAAATCAATAACTTTATTACAAAATTTTAATATTGACATATATTTCTTTTAATTTTGAAGATTGTATTGCACTGTAAAAATCAGTTTTTGTCAATCTCGTGAGAATTTCCGCAACCTCTTTATTTAATGCCGGACAAAATTTTGCAGATTTTCCGATAGTTTTATACCCAATTTTTTCTTGCATGTGTTTAGAACGAACATTAAATTCGAAATAGCCATTTTGTAATTCGTTCAATTCCAAAACTTCAAATGCAAATTTTGCACGTGCAAGCCACAACTCCGTGCCATAGCCCTTCCCCGTATAGTTTTCGTTAATCCATATCCCGCCACTATTTTCATCACCCGAAATGTATAGATTTGTTCCGCCAATCACCTTGCCATTCTCTTTTAACTCAACTGCAAAAGCATAATTATTGGGGACATTTTTTGAGTGTTGCTTTATATATTCTATTGAATTTTGTGCAGTATAAGGAAATGGAACGGTCAGATATTTTGCTGTTTCAAAATTGCCTAGCCCCTCAACTTGATCAACCATATCATCTAGTGTCCACTCTCTTAAAATTAACCTTTCTGTTTCAATTATTTTTGTTCCTAAATTTTTCATATTATCCCCTATTAAACATCTATCATTTTATCTCCTTTCAAATAAAAACTCTCCAACGTTCCATTTTTCTCATATCCTACATTCTGATATGCCTTATTTGATGGAATACAGTTAAAATCTGTATATATCACCGGCGTTATGCCGTTAGATAGTAATTTATTAGATAAATTATAAATTAAATTTGAACAATATCCTTTTCTTCTTTCGTCAACAGGTGTATAAACTTTATTAATACTAGCAACATCGTTAATGCAAGTATATCTTGCCATACAAACAATTTTCTCTTTTTCATCTTTTAAAATATAAAAATTGCCTTCATTTATCATGGTTTTCATATCATTTTCGGCTTGAGCAAGGGAATAATTGTCATTTTCCATTTCAAAATAATCGTCGTGCCAATATTTCGCAAGAACATCTAAGTCAGTTATTTTTGCGAGTTCCATATTGCCTTTAATGATTTTTGGCGTAATAGTTTGCTTGCAAAATAATGTTCCTATTTCTTTGCTCATTTTTTTATCGATATTAATACCTTTTTCAAGCAATAAGTTATAAAATTCCTTCTTACAAATTATTTTACAAGATTTATTATAATGCAAATTTATTGTTTCAATTATCTCATCTACGTAATTTGAATTTATATTATCGCTTGTCCATATCCAAATTGGTAAATTTTTATTCATTTGCATGATTGCATATTCTTTTTCGTCGCTGTAAACACATGAATTATCGTTCGTCAAAATTTTCAAAGCAATAAAAAACTTATATTTATCTTTTTCAAATTCTTTGCTTTGAAATATTATGTTATCTTTATTTATTTTTATCATTGTTCCCTACCAAACTAATTTTTTAACAAAAATTAAACTATTTCACCAAATCTTTAATCTTATATTGCAATTATAACACATTTTCATTAAAAATCAAAAAATAAATAATCATATTACATTTTTCTTGTCATTTTTCTAAATTTTCTAAATCTTCTATTATAGAATTTAACACATTTTCCCTATCAAATGATGTATCAAATGTTTTAATTCCATATTTTTTAAACATTTGACTAAAAAATTTGTTTCTATCTATAAAATATTTAACATTTTCTTTTAACTCTTGGTCATCACACCAATATGTCCAATCATCTTCTGTGTCATATTTTTTTATGTAATCATATAATTGCTGTTCAGTTATATCATTATACGTTAGTCCAATAATTTCATATTTTTCTTTATACTTATCACTTTGTAAAAAGGGCATTAGTTGTTCAAAATCAATATGAGTTCCTTCAATTACTGATTTTATTCCACCGTAAAAAATTGTGCCTATCGATAATTCAGTCAAATATTTAATTAAAAATGGTGCTAGACGTTTTGCTGTGTCAAATGCATCTCCATTATGATGTATTTGCAATTCTGGATATGCTTCTAATCCACTAACTATATCATCAATGCTAATTAAACTATATCCTTTTTCTTTTGCTATTTTTTTAGCAAGCGTTGTCTTGCCACTTCTTGAAGCTCCTATTATTAAAATATTTTTATACATTTTTATTTACCCTTTAACGATACAAATTTAATAAAGGTCGCATTAAATCAAATTTGATTTTGTAAAAATCAAAAGTTTTAATCATATTGAATAATTTCTTTTATAGTTCCTTTTTCATCTTTAAAACAATACGTGAACATTGTCCCCTGTTTTCTTTGAGACAAAAAATGTAGAGGCTTGTTAGAAACTGGCCATTCTGGTTCTTGGACCCACCTAGGTTTTTTGCTTGTTTCACAAACAAACGATTCTTTTATTTGCTGCTTTATTATTCTCTTCCTTTGTGAGTCACTAGCATTTGAAGGTAAAGCTTCTATCATCTCCACCAATGTATTCAGGTAAAATATCTAGCAAGAACAAAAATCTTTTGTGATAAATATCGTTGTAACTTACATTAAAGCCATTGGCTAACATTAATTTAAAAACAAACTCATAAAATCCACTCTTTCCAGAAGGTGTTTTTCCATTTGAAAATCTGCGTTTTATAATTTCTTTCAAATCATATTTATGCGTTCGCAATGTTAAGGCAAACGGAAAGCTTTTCCATTTCTCATCGGATATAGTTTCTTCGGTCGGCAACAAATTTTGCAACTCTTTGAACAAGTCTTTATCTTGCTCAACTTTATCCAAAAACTCCTTCATGCTAATTTTTAAGTTTAAAAAATCTAAAATATACTGACTCATTTTTCCTCTTCTTCAAATTAAGACAAAATATTGGTTTTATTTTGTAAAACAATTTTCATTTATAAATTTCCTTTACATCGCTTGGAGCTGTTCAGTGAGCGAAGCGAACGTTGATAGGCTCCAGGCGGAACGAATGTTCCGCACATTTTTATAAAAGATGCAATTTTATGTCACAGATTCTGGAGCTGTTCAGCGAACGTAGTGAGCGCTGATAGGCTCCAGACGTAACGAAAGTTACGTGCGGATTTTATTAAAAAATCCGTAAAAATTTTATGAAATAAAATTTTCTGGAGCTGATGATGGGATTTGAACCCACGACCTACGCATTACGAGTGCGTTGCTCTACCACTGAGCCACATC
>CANQBU010000071.1 GCA_947589615.1 uncultured Clostridia bacterium
CATGACAATTTTGAGGAAGAGTAAAAAGCGAGTTTTAATGATTGATTCAAACAAAAGACCTGCAAAGAAATTGATGGTGACGGGAAATGGGCGATGTAACATTTCAAATAAAACGTGTATGCCATCGATTAATTTTTACAATCAAAATATTGATGGTTTTTTAAATAGGTTTACTGTTGACGACAGTATAATTTTTTTTGCAGAGCTTGGTTTAGTGTGTTATTATGATGAAGAGGGTAGAATATATCCTATAACAAACTCGGCAAAATCGGTGGTGGATATTATAAATAACGAATTGGAGAAATATGAAAATTTTACTTTTTTGAGTGATTTTATTAAAAAAATTGATAAAAAAGGTGAAATTTTTGAGATTTTAGCTTCAAATGGCAAATTTATTTGTGAAAAACTGGTGGTTGCATTGGGTGGAAAGATTGACAAAAATCTAACAGATTTAGACATTAATCTCATTCCATTCAAAGAAAGTTTGGTTGCATTAAAAACGGAATCTACACATTTCTTAAATGGGATAAGAGTATCACCTGTCCGTATATCCAACGAAGAGGGAGTAACATTTGAGGGCGAAATTCTATTCAAGGAAAGCGGCATAAGTGGTATTGCCGCCTTCAACTTGTCGGCGTATTTTTCTCGCAAAAAGAAATTCTTGGGAGGAATTGAGGTTGACTTATTGCCACAATATTCACAAAATGAATTATATGGGATTTTGTCAAAAAGGAGAGCGCTTGCCTGTCCTGTAAACCAATTTTTTGATGGTCTTTTATCATCACAACTTGCCTACCATATTTTTGAAGAGTGCAAAGTAGATGAAGGTAAATTATCTACATTCTTGACCAATGAAGAAATAAAAAGGTTTACAGAAAAAATTAAACATCTAGCATTCAATGTTAAATCATGTTATGACAATAATCAAGTAATGTCAGGAGGCGTTGATTTAAAATCTTTGACGGACAATTTGGAAAGTAAAAAAATTAAAAATCTATATTTTTGTGGTGAAATTTGTGATGTTGATGGATTATGCGGCGGATATAATTTACAGTGGGCTTGGACGAGTGGCCACATAGTGGGAGAAACTATATGATAAAAGTTGACATATTTTTGCCAATAGGCTTTACAAATGAGGATATTTTAAAAAATTGTGCCAAAAAACTTGAAATTTCGCAAAAAGACATAAAAAATTTTGAATTTACTAAGTTGTCGCTTGATGCAAGGCATAAAAACAACATAAAGTATCAAGCAAGTATAGCGTTAGCACTCTACGAAAAACTAGAAGAAAAATTCGAGAGTTTGAAGTTCGTGTTTGATAAAAGACTTTTGATTTATCCAAAAAAGAATTTGAAGTATTCGCCTGTCATTGTCGGATTTGGTCCGAGCGGAATGTTTGCAGGATTAACTCTTGCAAGAATGGGCTTAAATCCAATAATTCTTGAACAGGGGGAAAAAGTTGAAAAACGGAAAAAAGATGTAGAAGAGTTTTGGAAAAATAAAAAACTAAATCCCTATAGCAATGTTCAATTTGGAGAAGGCGGAGCGGGGACTTTCAGTGATGGAAAATTGAATAGCAATATTAACAATGATTATTGCAAAAAAGTCCTAAACGAACTTTATCATTTTGGTGCACCAAAGGAAATTTTGTATATGTCGAAGCCACATATAGGCAGCGATAATCTTCCCAAAGTTGTTACGGCACTTCGTGAAGAAATAGAGAATTTAGGTGGAAAGGTGTATTTTTCAACTAAATTTATTGATTTTACAGTAAAAAACAACAAAATTTATGAAATTATTGCAAAAAACATAAAAACTGACGAAATTATCAAATTTAGAACAGACCATCTTTTATTGTGCCTTGGACATAGCGCAAGAGATACTTTTGAACTTCTTTACAGAAAAAATGTCTTGATAAACCAAAAGCCTTTTGCGATGGGGGTGAGAATTGAGCAAAGTCAAAAATTGATAAACATTGCACAATTCGGAGTTGATGATAAAAGATTGCCTGCTGCCGATTATAAATTGGTTGCTCATTTGCCAAGTGGAAGAAGTGTGTTTACATTTTGTATGTGTCCTGGCGGACAGGTTGTTGCCTCATCGGGTGGAGAGGGAGAAATTGTAACAAACGGAATGAGCAACTTTTCGAGAAATGGAGAAAATGCAAATTCCGCCTTGCTTGTCAATGTTAATCCAGAAGATTACAATTCTCCTCATCCACTTGCTGGGATTTACTTCCAGGCAAAGTATGAAAAACTTGCTTTTGAGTTGGGCGGAAGCGATTATTCAGCTCCCGCTCAAAGGGTGGGCGAGTTTTTAAATGAAAGTGTTGTGAACGGAGAGAAAGAAAAAGTGCATAATGCACCAATAAATGATTATTGTAATTTGATACGAAAAATAAACGAAGTGAAAGAAGAGGTGCATAATGCACCTAAGCCAAGTTATTTGCCAGGGGTAAAATTTACTCAAATTGAAAAATGCCTGCCACCATTTGTCACAGAAAGTTTGCGGGAAGCTCTGCCAATCCTAAATTCAAAACTGAAGGGCTTTGCAAAAGATGAAAATCTTTTAATTGCAATAGAGTCACGCAGCAGTTGCCCTATAACAATAACAAGAGATGAGGATTATCAAAGTTCAATAAAGGGGATTTATCCCATTGGAGAAGGTGCTGGCTATGCGGGCGGGATTATGTCGAGTGCACAAGATGCGGTAAAGGTCTGCGAGAGTATTTATAGTAAAATTTAGAGAGGTAAAAAATGAGGGAATATGAATATAGCTTTGAGGTGAAAGAATTAAAACCATATATTGATTACTGTCTTACAAACGGTTACATCTTCAAATCTGACAGCAGCCAAAAAAGGATTTTATATAGAAATGAAAATAAGACTTTGGCAAGAATAACTTACGATAAAATTAATGGCAAAACTACAAAAAAATTGGATTTTAAAGATGATAAACTTTCAAATGAGGATTTAATAGTTCGAAGAGAGACTCTCCCTATCGAGTTTGAAAATGATGAGGCGATATTATCAATTTTAGAGTTTTTAAATTACAAAGAGGATAATTTTCTGATAAGAGAAAGACTTGAATATGAAAAAGATGGTGTAAAGTTTGAACTAGACAGTTATATCTATCCAAGAAAAACGTATGTTGTTGCAATTGAAGGTGATAGGAACTTGGTGGACGGGGTTTATAAATTAGTAAAGGAGTTTGAAAAAAATAATAAATGAAAGTCAAAAATTCTATTAAAGGTGAAAAGATTAATTTAATTTTAAGAGAACAACTCGAAGCCAATCCTCAAAAGGGATATGTTCCTAAATTAATCTATAATATAGTTTTACCTGATACAGATATTACGATTGGAGAATGCGATGCGCGCATTGGCAACAATGAAAATACATATTGGGGTGGAAATATTGGATATGCTGTTCACGAGGATTATAGAGGAAATGGATACGCCGTCGAGGCAGTCAAATTATTGTTAAGTGTTTTTAAAGATAACAATATAAAAGAAGTTTACATAACAAATGATGTGTCGAATTTGGCATCAAGAAGAGTTTGCGAAAAAGTAGGTGCAAAATTTTTAGGTGCAAAAGATCTTCCTATAAATCATGAAATGCGCAAAGACGGGAAAAACCGCGTAAATATATTTTTAGTAAAAATAAATTAAAATTTCTTTAATAAGAGGTAAAAAATGATGAAAAAACTTATTTTAAATGATTTGTGCATAGAGATTTTGCAAAAATGCCCTAATAAATGCATTTATTGTTCATCAAACAGCGATTTAACAAAAGAGACGATTATTGATTTCGAGACGCTTAAAAATACGATATCTTTTTTATCGAGGAAATGCGATATAAATGAAATTTCATTAAGCGGTGGCGAACCGCTTTTGCATAAAGATATTTATAAAATCGTTGAATTTTGTGCAAAAAACGCGTTAAAAACCACAATTTATACAAGCGGCGTGCTTTTTGATGAAAAATTCCATGAAATTTATAAGGAAAATTATAAATTATTAGAAAAAGCCGGACTTAATAAAATCGTCTTTGATTTGCAAACGGTAAATGAAGAAATATATGACAAATTAATGGGAACAGAAGGAAATTTGCAATTTGCCAAAAGTTCTATTCAAAACGCAGAAAAGTTTACCTTCGAAAAGTCAATACATTTCATCCCCAATAAATTGAACTATCTTCAATTTGATAAGGTTCTAGAATTTGCAGAAAAAAGCGGGGTAAATGAATTGCGAGTTTTGCGTTTCGTTCCACAAGGTCGCGGTCGTGAAAATGTCGAACAATTACTGCTAAATGAAGAGGAATTGAGAAAATTTATTAAAAATATTGAAAAAATCAAGCCAAAAACCACAAAAATAAGAGTTGGAATACCTTTACTTGAAAATTCATCACATATCTGCACTGCAGGAAATGATAAACTGCATATAAGATTTGATGGTCAAATTTTGCCTTGTCCAGCATTTAAAGATATCAATGTCGAGGATATCGAAAATTTTAAATCAATAAATATTTATAATAACTTAGATGAATTAGAAATCAAAAATGATATTAATTCTACGCGGCTTTGTCAGCAGTATAAAAGACATACATATCAAAAAGGAGAAAATTAACTTGCAAAATATAAAAAATGATGAATTATATGATGAATTTTGGGAATTTGCTTATAAACGGCAAGAAATTTTTTATAATAAACTCATAAACAAACTGCCTCTTACGAATGATAAAATTCTTATGCAATACAAATTTTGCAATGCATACAGGGTGTTAGATAGAGTTTCGCAATATCTTATAAAAGAAGTTATTTGCAAAGATTTTAGCCCTGAAGACACTATATTTAGAATAGTTTTGTTTAAAATATTCAATTTGCCAAGCACATGGGAAGAATTAGAGAGAAATTTTGCACCAATTTGTATAAAAACGTTTGATTTTGATAAGTTTTCAAAAGTTTTAGCAAAGTTAAAGGAAACGCAACCGATTTATAATAACGCTTATATTTCCTGTGCTAATAAAGTTTTCGGATTTCAAAGTAAACATGATAATCACTTAAAACTTATTGAAAAAATGTTTATTGAAGACAACTTGTCGCAAAGGATTATAAAATGTAAAGATATGGAAGAGGGATATAAAATACTTCTGAATTACCCGCTTATTGGCAGTTTCATGGCATATCAACTCGCAACTGATATTAACTATAGCGATGCGGTGAATTGGAGTGAGAATGAATTTACGGTCGCAGGGCCGGGGGCACAAAGGGGAATAAAAAAGGTGTTTTCTAAATTCTCATCATACGAAGATGTAATAAAAGAATGCTATCAAAAACAACGGGAAGAATTTAAAAGACTCAATTTGGATTTTAAATACCTTGGAACAAGAGAACTTCAATATATTGATATCCAAAATTTATTTTGTGAATTTGACAAATATTGCAGACAAGCACATCCCGAACTTAAAAGTAATCGCGTGCGTATAAAAACGAAATATAAGCCCAATTTAACAAAAATTGAGTATATTTTGCCTAAAAAGTGGGGAATTTTGTTAAATTAAAAATAATTATTTGCTTAGCTGATTAATAAATCAAACACGGCATGTGTTGGATTTTTGGAAGTAATTCGTTATGTAAAAAACAAGAAAACGATGTGCTTATAACCTTTTATTATAAAATCATAGTAATTATCATAATAATTATCTTGCACTTTATCTTATCAAATATGGCAATAATAATATAATTGAAAAGATTTTGAATTGAAAAAAAGTTATGCTATAATATATGAGAGGAAGTTATGTTTGAAATAAGGTTAATAAAGAAAGAAGAAAAAGAGTTATTTCGAAAAATGCTCGAAGAATATCTGAGTGAATTATACACTTATGATAAAGATATAGATTTTGATGAAAAGGGCAAGCCGATTTATAAATATTTTGACTTTTACTGGACGGAGGAAGGAAGATATCCAATCGGTTTATTTATTGACGGCAATATGGCGGGTTTCATGCTTTTGCGTATGAAGGCTAAAAATTCTATGGAAATTGCAGAGTTTTATATAGCACCTAATTTCAGAAAAAATGGGAATGGAAGAGCCTTTTTTAATAAAATTATGACAAAAATCAATAAAAAACTATATTTTTTCACTAAAAAAACCAATATTATTGCAAAAAACTTCTGGGACAATGCCATAAAAGAATATTTTTTCTGGAAGGGCGAAAATGAAGAATGCTATACATGGATTGTTTGTAAAATGCCATTGATTCAGCATGACCTCAATA
>CANQBU010000072.1 GCA_947589615.1 uncultured Clostridia bacterium
TATGCGGTTACATTTGATGCTCAGTATTTCAGTATAAGCAATGCAAATGCTTATTCAAACGGCGAGATTAATAAGGCAACTATCGGTGAAACAGAAAATTTTATAAAAATCTTAAGTTTCACTTATGATGACGAAACAATTACAATAAATGTAGCAGATAAAAGCAAATATTATAATAAAGAAACATTCAATTATTATAGCAAAACGCACGAATTAATTATGACCGTTACAGGCAATGGTTCAAAAGGTCTTTCCGTTTTAATATTAAACGGTAAAAGCGTGACCTTTAATCTTTCGACGGATGACGAAGGAGTGCATGTTCTTGACTGGGGAGAAAAGGTTATAGCTGCTTCAGAAAGACTAGAAGGCTTAAAGACTAAACTTGAAGGACTTGAAAAGGAAGAGGAAAATGAGAATGTATTAACTCCAAAAATCGACACCCCAATCGATTATGTTGCCGTTCTCACCGATTATGTTGCGGTTAGGCTTAATTATAGAGATGAAGTGAAAAACGGGACAGATTTAGATAAGATAACTCCTAACTATGTTTACATCAAAATTGGCGAAACAATCACTTTGCCAAATGCCGATAACGCATTTGAAGAGTGGGTTGGATTCAGATTTGTTGATTGGTGGTTATCACCATCTCAGACGAGGCGTGGATTTAGTGTTGTAAAAGAGGTAGAAGATTTTAAACTTTCTTATTCTCAAAACAGCATTATAAGAGATAACATCTATGCACAATTTGAACTTTGCGAGCCTGAGGTTGAGGGCAACGCTCATTCATTTAAGGCACACTTTGAAATGAGTGGTGAAGAAGCGAAAGAAAAGGTATACTTCTCATCAATCTGGAAAGATGGCGAGATTAAAAACTACAATCCTGACGACATTAGATACGATTATATCATTTATAAGGACATAAATGGTGATGGCAAATCTACTCAAGATGAATTAGACTATGTGGGTGGATGGACCTCTGATGGCTCCGGTATTTACTTCAATATACCTGCAAATACAAATTCAAATGGTAAATATGTAATGCAGGTTATTGTATATAGAAATTCGCCAAATCCAAATGTCGAAAATCTATACATAACAGAGCCGCAAACATTTACAGAGATAACATTTGATTTAACAGTAGAGTTATTAACAATCGAAGATGTTTCAATGGTAATCGAAGATGCAAATTATAATGCAAATAATGCATTTACTTACAAAAACGGATCTTTCAATAATGATATTAAGTTTAATTTTACGCTTATTCAGGGCGACATAGATATATTAGGCAGAGATATAGGCGATGAACAAATTTTTGGTGACTTGCTCGACAAAGAAAACGAAAGCAGTTACTACTTTACTCTTTCAGGAAAGGCATCATATGAAATAAAATTAGCAGGTGATTATACAATTACTTTACACTTAAATCCAACTATATTCAATGCGAAAGAGGTTACATTCCCTATCAAGGTTAATCCATATACAATTAGCATAAACGAAGATGACATTGAAACGTGGGGAGTTAATGCAAAAACATATGGCGATGAAGACCCTCAATTTGTCGGAAACAAAAATATGTATAAGGTTATATTTGAAGGTGAAGATCGTGAAGAAACTGTATACATTTCGCTCAGCAGAGACAGTGGTGAAAGCCGTGGACTACATAGATTTACAAGAGTTTATTTGACAACGGATTCTAGTCTGAATGGAAGTGCTGAAACTGGTAATCTTAATAATTATGTAGTTGAATTCGCTGGAGATTTATACTTTACAATTGAAGCTCTTGAAGGCACACTTACTCTGACGCTAAAAGATAATAAAACTTTAACTAAAATTTATGACGGAAATGGAAAGTTTGAATTAAATTATGACGAAATTAATTCAAGGTGGATGATCTATTTTGGTGATGATTCTTCTGAGATTAAGCTTACATATCAAAAAGATGGCGCATCTCCAGAAATAGAGATAACAAATTCAAATAAATTATATCTAAATGCACTTACAGGATTAAATATTTATACAAATGCTTATGAAGGTGATCCTTCGCATCGATCGTATGATGTAATTTCAGGAACTAAAGCATTAAAATACGATGGCGAATCTGCATTTAGTGAATATGTGTTAGATTTTACCTATACAATCACTCAAAGAACGATTTTGGCAGACATTGAGAAAGTGTTTGATGCGACGGCGACATTCAGGCAAGCAAATGTAACATTTACAAATCTTTGTGCGGTTGATGAAGGGTTGTTATACTTTGACGGTAAAGACGGTCAAGCAATGAGTTTTGTTGATGCCGATAATGTCAAAGGTGCAATCGTAGGAGAGCATAATGTTGATATCAACACTATCACTCTGGGAGGAGATAGAGCACATAACTATCAACTTGCCGATTCTTATTTAGGAACAATCACTCGTTATATCATAAGAGGAGACGAATATAGTCAAGTTAAATTTTCTGAAGAGCATAACACATTTAAATATGGTGAAATTTATCAAGGAATGAATCCTGCTGATATTATAAGTTATATAGTATTCAATGTAGAAGGACTTAACGGTAACCTTATAGACTTTGTAGAGATTAAAGAAATTAAGATGGGGCAATCTGACGGCGGAGATATTCTTTCATCTTCTGAATGCTTAAAGGTTGGGAAAGACAGGTCTGTAAGAATTATTTTACAATCAGATAACATTGATCTTTCGGCAACAGGTGATAGTTACATTGTAAATCTAAATGTTAATCAAAGAGAATTAGATTTAAGTTATTTAACTGACGAAGGGTTAATATTGAAGAAATATAATGGCGAAAAAGACCTTAAACTTGATGATTGGACAATTGACCTAGTTAAAGCAACGGGGCTTGATAGGTTGGCAAGCGATAAGGTTGAAATAGACGAAAGCTTAAGTTATTATGAATATGCAGAAGTTGGAACGTGGAATGTTACAATTATGCTCAAAGACCAAGATGATGCAGGAAATTACTATATTGTAATAGATCCTTCAAAGCCAATACAGGGAATAATCACACAATATCAAGTTGAGGTGACGGTCAACCCAGGTGTGGAGGATCCTGAGCTCGTTCCAAACGGCAAGTTTGTAGAAGATCTCGTTTCTTCACCTGAAAAATTTTCATTTAAGGTATCTTATCCATTTGATATAACAAGCGGACTCCCACAGGCTCTGATATTCCCTCAAAGACAGGGTTACATTGCAGAGACTTGGAGATATGCAGAAGGAGGTCATTACTTAGAATTCAATGTAGGCAATATTAATGATGTTTTAAAATCTGCTGTAGATAAAAACGAAGAAGAGCCTACTCTCGACCTTTTCATTCAATGGAGAATCGAAGATTTTACAATAGGATATAAAGAAATATTTGGTGATGAAGAAGATCCTCATTACATTTACGATTTCACTGTAGTAGGTGATTCGGTAACAGGCGATAAAGAAAATGGTTACAAAGCTGAATACTTCTCTAATGTTACAATAACAATAAAAACAATAAAAGGCTACAAAATTGAATCTATCAGTGAAGATGTTAACATATTTGCAAATGAGCCTCAATTTAAAAATCTTGAGAAAAAATCTGAGCTAACATTAACACTGGAAAAAATTACTGGAGAAAACATCTTAGGTATTTCAATTTCCGATATTATGATTACGCTTGAGATAAACGATGACTACGATTCACTTGTAGCTCTACAGACATTGGACAGACCAAACTATGCTCCAATTTCACTTGCTTATAGAGAGCTTATAGATAGGGTATTGCCTATAATAACGACTACCGAAGGCACATATGTCCTTGCCGGCTATGATCTGGGAGGAAAGGAGATCAGCCTTGACTATGGCTGGCAAAAACTTGTCGATGACCAATTCCCTAACATAGCTGAAGATCAAACTATACGATTAAAGGCAAAATGGATAGGAGTCGAATATACCATTACTTTTAATGCTGATAATGAATTTTATCACTGCGAAGAAGTGCTTGAACCAATGAAAGTCAGATTTGGAGAACAATTGGGAGAATTGCCTGATCCTGCTCGAGAAGGTATGAAAGCAAGATGGTATGCACTTAAAAATGTGTTCTATTCAGATACAATAGACTATAATAATAACGACTTCTTCTATTCTATCGGAAGTGCTGATAGTAATAGTGAAAACGGCGGTTATAAAATTACATTTTTGGCAAGATGGGAATATGTTCCATATAAGATCACGATAAATTTTGACGACAAAATTTTCGAAATTTCTGTGAACAACAATCCTATACCTACTGGAACAACATATGGAGAAAATGGAGGAGTAAAATATACTGATGTTCTTACGCTTAATGTAAAATATCTTCAACGCGGTTATGTTATTGCATTCAGTGACCCTGATAACACATTCCCTGGAGTAGTAACAGTTGACAACGAAGTAACATACACAGTTGCTATTTCACGTTTAACAGCGGACGCTGTATTAAATCTTATCGCAGAACCTAAACCTTACACTTTATCAATTATAATGAGTAAAGATCAAGAAAAGGAAACAATTGAAGGTTATACAATAAGTGAGATTTATCCAGAGGGAACAGAAATAACTAAGACAGATAATAGAATAACAGCACATAATGGACAATATGTAATTATCAGATTCACTCCTAAAAAAGGATATGAATTTGATTTGAACAACAATGCCGTAGCGTATACTGGCGGCAAATTGTCATTTGTTGATGAAAATGACGAATCTACATTGTATTGTTATATTGATGAAGATACCAGAGAATTGGTATGCAAATGGTATAATCTGTCAGCGTTAGATTCAAATGCTATTACACTGGTGGTTACTACCGTTCCAAGAGATCTTAAAATTACTTTCGAAGTTGATGGCAATATTAATCCAATTTACGCATTGAATGGTAATGACGGAAAATCAACTACAAAGATAAGAGATCCTTTGGTTGACGGATATTCAATTAAAATGGGAAAAACTCTTAAAATATCTGGTGAACTTCTATATGGTTACATGGGAATCAGCGTAGAAACAAAAATTAACGGTTCTATTATTGAAGGTATTGTTGGAAAACAAACAAGTGAATATGACTCAATATCTAAGCGTTACGTATTTAGTTTCGAATTTGCAGGATTTGATGATGACCTTACAATAAAATTCATTTGCACTCCAAGATCATATACATTTAAATTAATGATCGAAGATGAGACATTAGGCAAGATTGCTGATGGCATTGATAGCATTCAAGTAGTAGAATATGGTAAGAGTTTAAAGGTAGGACAAATAGAGTTAGTGCCAACTTACAGATTTGCCGGCTGGTATATCGGCGGTGAACGAATAAGCTTAACACCAAATGGTGAACTTCTGCTTGGAATAGGAGGTGTGATAACTAGCTCTCATCTTGAAAATCCTGATGGCGAATATATTTATGTGGTTGCAAAATATGAACTTAAAACGATGGAGGAAGGTTTCAAAGTCACAGGAAACGGCTCAATCACAGTATCTCAAGATGAAAACTCATTAGATGTTTTGTCTGGTGAAGATGAAATCAAATTTGCAATTGTGCAAGGCAAGAACATAAAAATAAAACTTAATCCAGATTTGGGATATGAGTTTAACGCACTATTGTTTGATGGTATAATAACTGACCCAAATGATTATTATTCACCTGATGAAGAAAACACATTGATTATCCCTATCGACCTATTCAATCCTGTAGAACATATTGAAATTTCGTTTAAGGCGAGCGATGCGACAATAATTGTTCAATCAAGCATTTCGATAAGCAATATTAGAACAGTAGGAACAATTGCGGGTGGAAAGATATTGATATCGGATGAAAACGGAAACAAACTTGAAGATAGCATTTATAAGCCTTACAATAATGACCTTTTAATTGGTGGTAACTACACAATTGCTTCTCATACAGATGAAGAATTGCACTTCGTAATTGAACCAAAAGAAGGTTTCACTCCAAGCGTTATTACCACTCAGGGTGTGACTATAAATGCTGTGACAAAAAATGGAGTATTAGTATATACATTTAGAGGACTTAAAGATAAATATCAGATTGAAGTAGTATTCACTGCAAAAGAAAACACTATAAATATCCACTTTGAAGTAGAGGGCAAGCAAGAATTCATTTCTGCAGGAAGAATTGAAGTTGACACATCTTCAAATATGATAAAATCTTCTCCAAGAAATGTTCATTACACAAATGTCGGAATTATAACAGGA
The DNA here is from genome assembly GCA_947589615.1 of uncultured Clostridia bacterium. GTDB lineage: Bacteria > Bacillota > Clostridia > Christensenellales > UBA1242 > Caccovivens. Next base: position 6,232 of record CANQBU010000072.1, read on the forward strand.
GAAAATCTTGTATTTGA
>CANQBU010000073.1 GCA_947589615.1 uncultured Clostridia bacterium
CTGTGTCTGCTTATAGCCTTCCGGTATTCTTACTCCTGCCTGTGTCAGCTCCCTTGCAATGGCACGATGGCTCATACCCTCCTTTGCCATTGCAAAAATCCTTCTTACAATCTCAGCCGCAGGCTCATCTATCACAAGCTTATGCCCCTCATCCGTTTTCACGCTGCTGTAACCATAAGGTGCATGACCAAGCACACTACCTCTTTCCATACAGCTTTGAAATGCAGAAGTGATACGCTTGGATACATCCTTTGCGTACATATCATTCACAAGGTTCATAAGGGAAATCCCAAGTCCCTTATTACCATTACAATCCTCTACCGTGTCAAAATGGTCGTTTACGGAAATAAACCTCACTCCCAAGAAGGGCAGTATAGTTTCTATATAATTGCCTGTTTCCAGATAATCACGTCCAAATCGGGACAAATCCTTTACAATAATGCAGTCAATCTTTCCTGCCCTTACATCATCCATCATTCGCATAAAATCTGCTCTTGTAAAAGTAGTTCCCGACACACCTCTGTCATAATACTTCTGATAATGGGCAAGCTCCGGTCTGTCCTTGATGAAATTCTCCATAATCAGAAACTGGCTCTCTATGGAATCACTCTTCCTGCCCTCCTTCTCCACTGACAGTCTGGCATATAGTGCCACATGATACTGTTTACCCGTTGCAGTGTATGTTACAGAATTATCCGCATCAGAGGATGAAGCTCTGTTCGCAAGTGCATTAAATCTTCCTTCTTTCCTTGCCATCCTAGGACACCTCCCTCATAGGTAAGCCGGAAGCAGTCACAACTGCTCCAACTGATTCTGCTTCCAGTTCATCCTTTACAAGTTCAACAGCCTTTGCCATCTCATTACGGTACTTAAATACAATCTTTACCGTCTTATCCTCATACACTAAAATCTTGTCAATCAGGGAAACTAAAAGCATTCTGTCCAGCTTTTCTATTTCCATATTTTCACGAAACTCCTCAAGCCACTGACCTGCGGCAATTCCATTCTCATAGATGGATTTTACGGTATTCTCCTGCACCTTTATCGCCTGTGCAACCTCTGCAAGCTTGTTACTGTAAATCTCCCTGTACTGATTAAACTGCTCCTGTGTGATGAGCTTTTCCTGCAAATCTGCATAAAGGGAAGATTTCATGGCGCTGTATTCCTGCTCCTTTTCCCTAAGCTGTGCAATCTCCTTATCCCTGTTCAATGCCTCCTCAAAGTTTACCTGCTTCTCATCAAGGATGGCTAACAGCTTCTTTGTATCCGTAAGCTGCTTCACATACTTTCTGACCTCTCCTAAAACAATCTCATTCAGCACATCCACCTTGATACTGTGTCTGCTACATTCCTTTCCACGATTATAGCCGGAGCAGATATAGTATTCATTCACGGTATCCTTATAAGAAACCTTCCTGCTTACCATTCCCCTGCCGCAGTCACCACAGAAAAGAAGTCCGGCATAAAGCTTCGGCTCTGCCTTGCTTTCCTTTGCTCTTGTGTCACGCTTCAAAAGCTCCTGCACCGCCTTAAAATCCGCTTCCGTAATAATAGGTTCATGATTATTCTCCACCCGAATCCACTGAGATTTTGGCTTTTCTATGATCTTTTTCACCTTATAGCTTACCTTTTCACGCTTCCCCTGCTCCAGAACACCGATATAAATCTCGTTAGAAAGGATGCGTAAAACTGCCTTGGGTGTCCACTTTGCCTCCGGATTTCTTTGAAAGCTGGTCTTAAACTTTTCCCCATGAACTTTTTTATACTCCGCCGGAGACAAAGTTCCTCTTTCATTCAGCTTTGCCGCAATGGAATTGGCACTAAGTCCCATCAGCTTCCATGCAAAAATATCCTGAACCACCCTAGCCGCTTCCTCGTCAGGAACAATCTTATTTTTGTCCTGCTCGTCCTTCTTATAGCCATAGCAGACAAAGGCTCCGATATACTCCCCATTCATTCTCTTTGCCTGCTGGTTACTGCGGGATTTGATGGAAATATCCCTGCAATAGCTTTCGTTCACAAAGTTTTTGACGGGTACAATCATATACCTGTCACTGCTGTTTGCCGTAAGACTGTCATAATTATCGTTTATAGCAATAAACCTGACATTCTTCTGCGGAAAATACTTCTGGATATAATTACCTGCACCGATGGATTCTCGCCCAAGTCTGGATAAATCCTTGACGATGATACAGTCAATCTCTCCGCTTTCCACCATGGAAATCATTTCCTGAAAGGCTGGTCTTTCATAATCCGTACCGGAAAAACCGTCATCACAGACCTCCCTCACAAGCTCTACATCCGGAAGCCCACGTACAAAGCTTTCTATCATCATACGCTGGCTTTTGATACTGTTACTTTCATCCGTAGCTCCACGCTTATCCTCATCTTCCCTTGAAAGGCGAAGATAGGCACAGGCACGGTATATTCTGTCATTCATAATGTTCTCCTTTCCCGGTGGCAGAGTCTGCCACCGCATCAAAATCTCTAGTATTTCAGCGAAGCGACTCGGTCAATATAGGCTGACAACAAATCCGTAATACTCTCTCCCGTATCCGAAAATGTGCTGATTACCTTGTATTCCCCATACTTGGTGGTATGAATATCCCCGGCAAGCTCACAACCTACAGTTTCCTCTATCTCTTCACTGACAGCTTTTTGTTCTATCAGTTCGTTCATTATATCTACTTCCTCCGTATTCACATAAATTATGGAAACGCACTTCGACAAAGTGAATTTCCACTAGAAATGCACCTCAATTCCGCTTCGCTTCATTTCGGTCGTGACATTCGTCACATACTGACAAAAACATCTGTGTCTGTCTGTGCAAGCACAACAGCCAATCTGTTTTTATCAGTGCATTTCTCATTGTTAACACGCAAAGAAAGACCGCCTCCATGGCATCAGAGTCTTCCTGCGTACACAGTCCAAACAGATACATGGTATCTGCTTCTTTTACTCTGTCTGCCATGAAAAGCGGTCACTTAATTAAATGTGCATCTCTATTATTCTCCTGCACTCTCTATTGCTTTTTCATTCAAACATATTCAGTTTATACGGTCGCAAATCCGACATTCGGCTGGCTAGGCTCCCTGTCGGCACCGGCAATCCGGCATTATCAGTTACGGTAATCTTTTTTATAGTGGAAGATACAACCACTGCAACCTGTGAGTCAGAGTATACATCAAAATCTCCCGACTGGCAAGCGAACATTAAATAAAATTTGCTCGAACCTGTTCCTTCCGTCAGTTTAGGCGATAACGCACCTCCCCGGTCCGTCTGGCTGTGCCTTGATTCTAAGATATAACTCCTTCTCACTCAAACCAAATTAAGAGTAAAAGCTTCGATTCCTCATGTTCCGTAAGGTAAAAGGCAAAGTTTCCCCAGGGACTTGTTTTGCATCTTACCTTACGAAACATTTGTGAAAAAGGAAGTTTGCTGTTCTCACCTTATGAAGAATGTTACCGTTTCAGGTAACCTTGCAGCCACTGCTTCTTTTTTATCATCCACAGCCTGCATGGGCCTCTTCTGCTCAAGATCCTCTCCCACCCTTTACGGAAGTGTCTGTTCTTCGCTCGTCCGTTACCGGAGTCCTGGCGTAAGTCTGTTGTTCTTCATAAGCAGCTATTCAGTTTGTTTAACGATAATCTCTACTCTGATTATCCGTTTTCGCTTTTGATTATAGTTGACATTTTCTATAAAATCAACTATTATTCTTATAAATCGTATTGATAATCGCTATTTTATGTTTAACACTTTAACGATTTTCGCTATAAAATGCGATACTATGTTTAACAAAGAAAGGCTGATATTATGGGCACTTACGAGAATTTTGAATCCATCAAGGATTTATTAGGATATGGAAAATTCACTACGGAAGAGATTATAGAAAGAGGACTTATATCAGAGAAATATATTTCTGAGATTGAAAGAAGAATGGAGGAAGCAGCACACCTGCTCTGTCATTTCCCTATTGGATATACTTATGACAAAAACAAGACCTCCCACTACCGGATTGCACTGAGCGAACAATTCCAGATATTAAAGGAATATCCTGCCGGTACAAGCATTCTTGATTTTATTGCATTGGATACAGAAGAGATTGTTTCTTACCTGAAAAATATGTATACTAACATCCATTCCTTAATTTTAGAAAAAGCAGATACACCGGATAAAGATGGATTCCACCTTCATATTTCAGATATTACAAAGAATGCAGTAGCTTCGACACTTAATGTGCTTCACAAAGACAATTTCTTTCTGTTTCTCATTAACTGCTGTTTCTTACAGTATGTAACAGAGGTTTTTATCTATAACTTTTATCCTTTTATCGCCCTTAAGCATTATAAAAAAATCCTGGGAGACGCTTTTTATTATGATGAAAGTACAGATTATCTCAAAGCAGACATGAAAGACAACGAAGACAGACTCTATGATATTAATAAATTTATTGACTATGGTATCCGTATGACTACCAAATTCATTGATTATCAGAAGGATTTATTAACTGCTGATTTTGATATGCTTATGATGAAGGATAAGCTCTTTGCAGAATATGACACCTTGCAATACCTCTACCTTATGGAGTCAAAGGACAATATGCGTGACACCTACACCAGCACCAGCTTCAACACCCATCTGATGCCGGTAGGCTTACACAAGTTTAATCATCTGGACGTTGTAAACAGAATCATAGATGAAAATATGGCTGTCCGTGAGGTTTGTGACATGAACTCCGTACAGGACTGGTTCCGCTATGAATTTATGTATCTTGCAAAGGGAAATGTTCTTTATAAGCAATGTAAAAACTGCGGCAGATTCTTCATCCCTTCCGGCAGGTCTGACAGCGAGTATTGTGAACGAATTGATACTGCCAGTGGCAAGACCTGCAAAGAAGTAGGTGCCATCAACACCTTTGTAAAGAAGCATGAAAATGATGAAATCCATCAGGCGTACACAAAAGCATACCGCCGGATGGACTCCAGAAAACGTACTATGTATATTTCCAAGAAGGAATTTACTGAATGGAGCAAAACTGCCCGTGAAAAGCGTAAACTCTGCGAAGATGGGCAGATTAGCCTTGAAGAATTTCAAGCATGGCTTGACGAGAGCAAGTGCCGATAAGCCCTTGCTCTCACTCCTTTATGTATAGTATGAATGACTATTCTTTCTAATCCAGCAAATCAATTTTTTCTAAAAGATAAGTCAATACAGTTTTCTCATCTACAACGATTTTTGCCTGACATGCCATTCCGTTCATAAGCGTAGCCTCCTCACCGTCCTTTCCATGTAAAGTCATGTTCTCACAACTTACTCTCACCAGATAATAGGCGTATCCTGTACTTTGATTAATAGAAATGTCTTTCGCTATGTTTTCTACCGTCCCGTCAAAGTATCCATATTCACTGGATGGATAGGCAGCAATTTCAAACTTTACTTCCTGTCCTTCTTTAATTTTTGCTATATCTGTATTTTCTACATAGATTTCTGCATAATACTTTGATTCTGCTTCTGGATATATCGTTCCAATAGAAGTTCCCTCTTGTACGAAGCTTCCTGTTTTTAATTCCTGTGAGGTATAAAAATATCCAGACACATTTGCTTTTATAATGCAGTTATCATTCTGAATATCATAGCTTTTTAAATAAGTTTCACATTCCTCCACCCTATCTTCATAGGTAAGAATTTCTGCTGCTATATTTCCTTTCTCAGTAAGGATTGCGACTGTTTCTTTTGCCTCATTATCTACGCCATTTACAGCATCCAACTGTAAGTTTGCGGATGTAAGATTTGATTCTAGTGATAGTATGGTATCATTGTATCCCGAAATTTGCTGTTCAATGGTTGCAATCTGCTGCAGTTCCAGATTCATCAATGCCTGTTTTTTTCTGTTTGTAATAAATCACGTGCAGTTATAAGCGCATCTCTCTGTTCTTTTAATGCTTGCGTATCAACAGTCATAGTATTTGTTGTTACAGCCTCTGTTATAGTTCCATCCGTCACATCATTACCACTTACCGATTCGTCTTCTGTTGCAGGTTCTTCTTCTTTATTAGTTAACAAATTAATAATTAATGAAATAAAATTGCTTTTACAAAATAATCCAAAAGTAATTAAAGAAACAGTAGAAGTAACTTTAGATCAAATCGCATCTTGCAGTAGCAATATAAAAATATTTTTATATGTTAGAGAGTCAGAATATTCTAAATTTTTAAAAGAAAA
>CANQBU010000074.1 GCA_947589615.1 uncultured Clostridia bacterium
TGTGTCTGTTTGCTCTTGTAAAACTCCAACACCAGTTTTAAGCCATCCAGAATGTTATCCGAATTGTTGTGGAAAAGCACAATGCTACCATTTTTGGAGTTTTTGATCACCCTCCCCGACAACTCACTTGCACTTAAGCCCTTCCAATCCAATGTGTCAACGTCCCATTGAATTGGTATAAGATTTAAACTTTCGCAGGTTTTTATTAAAGTGTTATTATATGACCCGTATGGCGGGCGGAACACTTCAACAGGCTTGCCTGTAATGTTGGCAATCTTATTCATTGAGGTTTCAAGTTCGCTTCTTATCGTAGATTCTGAAAGTTTAGCCATGTCAGGATGGGTGTTTGAATGAGTCCCTATTTCCAGTCCCGCTTCATCAATGGCTTTAACCATATCGGGATATTTATCAACCCAGAAACCCACCAAGAAAAAAGTTCCTCCGCAATCATACTCTTTTAAAACATCGATAATCTCTTGAGTTTTATCCGCACCCCATGCAGCATCAAATGAAATCGCAACCTGTTTTTCCTCACGCTCTACCCGATAAACGGGAACAAGCCTTGATGAATTCCCAAGCCAAACCAGTGCCGATGCGCCGCCCTCATAAGAAACAGCCAAAAGAGCTACTACCATTGCCATGACTAAAAATAATTTAATTGTTTTTGATTTGATAACACAGAATGGCATTACCAACCTCGCTTTTAATGATACACCGAAAATAAAAATTTTCAAATGTGTTTATTGTCGAATACGCTCGACTTTTGTATTATTTTTTCGACTTTTTTATCACCATATTTATATTATGCCAAAAGATAAATTATTCACGAGATTTTAACTTTTCAAAGAAGATTTGCCATTTTTTATTTCCTATATAAAATGTCTATATTTTTATCAAGTAAACTCACTGCTATTATTACATGCTAAAAAAATGAACACTCTTTTTTAAGTGTCCATTTTATACGCAATATATTGTAGGAATTTTGTTATACATAATACAATATATTGATAAGTCTTTACAAATCTAGCATTTTGTTTATTGATAAGAAATTTTTCTTTATAACCTCATTACCGATTGCCGTCCTTTCGCTTTCAGGCAATTTCTTTGTGTCAAGCGGCAAAATCTTCAATCCAAAATCTACGGCAAGTGTTACATTCCCCGAGGCAGATGTCGCAAAGGCGACAAGCTTTGCACCTTTCGAGAACGTGACATATTTTAAACCTTTTCTATATCTTTGGGATATTGGGAATTGTTCCATTTTCATCTTCTTTATATACCCGTTTTCGGTAACCGAGATTATATGGCTAAAGTCTACTTGCGAGGCAAAAATTACATCATCTGTTTCCTCTATATTCATTCCCCTAACGCCAATCGATATCCTTCCCTGTGTCGGTATATCTCCCTTCTCAAAATTGAGTGCCATACCCTCACGCGTCAACATCAATATGCTTGTATCTTTCTTATCAGGCTCAACCGATATTACTTCATCACCCTCATTTAATTTGCAAACTTGATAGAAGGATTTTGTGATAAGAAGTTCCTTCATCTCGCTCTTTTTAACCATACCTTTTTTGGTCATAAAAAGCATACTTCCCTTATCGGTCACCTTGCACATTGCAATTGGAATTTCATTGATTCCAGTCGTTTTCTCTATAGATAAAAGTGAATTTCCTTTATCCCTCCACTTGCATTCCTTTATTTCCTTCGTCTTGCATTTAATTACATTTCCCATATTAGTGAAAATCATAATTTCATCAAGCGATGTGAATGTTTCAACCTGTCTTGCAAGGTCTTCGACAACAGTGTTTTCGCCTATTCCCTTTTGAGACATTGAATAATTTTTGGTTGTAACTTTCTTGATTGTTCCCCCCGCCGATATGGCAAAGACGTAATTTTTAGCCTCTTCTTCCTCTTCCTTCTCTTGTTCTAGTTTTATTGTCGCGCTAGACATTATAGAAGTTTTTCTTGACGAATTATAATTTTTCTTTATTTCGAGGATTTCCCGTTTTACAACCTCATATTGAAGTTTCTTTGAACCCAATATTTCTTCAAATTCCTTTATTTTTGCCTTCAATTCTTTGAGTTCCTCTTCAAGTTTGTCGACTTCAAGATGAACAAGCCTTGCAAGACGCATATCAAGTATCGCCTGTGCCTGTTTTTCAGAGAGGTCAAATCGGTCTCTCAATCTCTGTTTCGCTTCAGTTGCCGTCGCCGACTTTTTGATGATTTTTATTACCTCATCTATATTTTTTATTGCTATTAAAAGTCCTTCGACTATGTGCGCCCTTTCTTTGGCAACATTTAAATCAAATTTTGTTCTTCTAACAATTATCTCTCTTTGATATTGAGCATAATATGAAACTATATCCAAAAGATTTAAAAGTTTTGGCTTGCCGTCTGCTATTGCAACCATATTTATACCATATGAAATCTGTAAATTGGTCGATTTGAACAGAAATTCAAGTATCTTTTGTGGGTTTGAATCCTTTTTCAGTTTTATTACACCCCTCATTCCTGTCGTCCTGTCTGATTCATCGGCAATTTCAGTTATCGCAGATAATTTGTCTTTGTTTGTTTCTTTTAATTCGGCTATTTTTTGAAGTAATTGTGCTTTATTTACTTGATATGGCAATTCTTTTATTATAAGTGAACTTTTATCTCCATTTTGTTCAATTACAACCTTCGCTCTTATTATTATTTTGCCTTTTCCAGTCTTGTATGCTTGTTCCAAGCCGTCGTCCTGAGAAATAATTATGCCCCCCGAAGGAAAATCGGGTGCTTTAATTATTTTCATAAGTTCTTCTATCTTTATATTTGGATTATTGATATATGCAACAACGCCGTCAATCGCTTCCCCCAAATTATGAGGAGGAATGTTTGTCGCAACTCCAACCGCTATACCAGTCGCACCATTTACAAGCAAATTTGGAAATCTTCCTGGCATAATATCGGGTTCTTTCAATGAATCATCAAAGTTTAAGCTCCACCTTACAGTATCCTTTTCTATATCACGCATTATCTCCATTGCAAGTGGGGTCAACCTCGCCTCGGTGTAACGCATAGCCGCTGGAGAGTCGCCGTCAACAGAGCCAAAGTTTCCGTGTCCGTCAACGAGTGGCGCTCTTTCCACCCAATCTTGAGCCATTCTACACATTGCATCATAAACGGAACTGTCGCCATGTGGGTGATATTTACCCAAGCAATCACCAACAATTCTCGCGGATTTTCTATGTGGCTTGTCCGGTGAAACGCCAAGTTCTAGCATTGTATAAAGTATTCTTCTTTGAACAGGTTTTAATCCATCTTCAACTCTTGGCAAGGCTCTGTCTAAAACAACATGTTCAGTATAAGGAATCATAGAATCATGCAAAACTTCGCTTACACTTTTAAAAATAATGCCTTTTACACCACTTCCGTTGTTATTTTCACTATTTTCATTTTCTTTCTGCTCGAGATTTGCATTTTCCTTTGATTCGTTATTTTGCTCGCCATTGTCCATTTTTGATTGCTCAAAGTTATCTTTTTCTTGCATATTTTCTCCTAAATTCTATAATTTTTTATAATTTTTGAGGAAGTCGTCTTCTCTATCAAAATTAGCATGTTCGTTTATATAATCCTTTCTCGCATCAATATCATCACCCATCAATGTTGTTATCATCTTTTCCGCCTCGGCGGCATCTTCTATTGTCACCTGAATCAAGTTTCTTCGCTCGGGGTCAAGTGTCGTCTCCCAAAGTTGAACAGCGTTCATTTCACCTAAACCTTTATATCTTTGAAGTTCATAGCCCTTTCCCACTCTATTTATCGCTTCAGGTAATTCGGCGTCCGAATATACATATTCAGTGTAATTTTTCTTGGAAACTCTATAAAGTGGCGGAAGACCGATATAAACATGGCCTTCATTTATAAGCGCACGCATATATCTGAAAAAGAAGGTAAGCAAAATTGCCCTAATGTGAAATCCGTCCTGATCGGCATCGCTTAGGAATATCACTTTATTATATCTTAATGAACTTAAATCCATCTCTTCGCCCATACCTGCATTAAGTGCAGAAATAATCGTCCTTATTTCCTCATTTGCAAGCACCTGATCAATCCTCTTTTTCTCGGCGTTTAAAGGTTTTCCTCTAAGTGGTAATATTGCTTGAAAACGTCTATCTCTTCCTTGTTTTGCAGTGCCTCCAGCGGAATCACCTTCAACAATAAACAATTCACATTGTGCACCTTTTTTAGAAGATGATGCGGCTAATTTTCCTACTAAATTGAAATTTTCAGCCGAATTTTTGGCTCTCGTGAGTTCTTTTGCCTTCTTTGCCGCTTCTCTGACCTTTGCCGCCCCTTTCGCCTTCCCAATTATTATTTCACCAATTGAAACATTCTTTTTCTCAGCAAATATTCTTGTAAGTTCCCTTGTTGTCAAATTTTCAACAAGCGTTCTTGCCTCAGGATTTCCCAATTTTGTCTTTGTCTGACCTTCAAATTGAACATTTGTCATTTTTACGTTTAAAACGACTGTTATGCCTTCGCGAAAATCCTCTCCCAAAAAGTTTTGCTCTTTCTCCTTGAGCAAGTTGTTTGTTCTTGCAAAATCATTCATAACTTTTGTAAATGCCGTGCGGAAGCCAGTTTCATGCGTGCCGCCCTCAATTGTTGGAATATTATTTACAAATGAAAATGAATTTTCTGTATAACTGTCGGTATAGATTATTGCAACTTCTAAATCAAAATTTTTGTCTTCTGCATGAAAATATACTGGTTTTGCAAATAATTTTGTCTTTTCGGCAACCAAATACTCTGCAAAATCGGCAATTCCGCCTTCATAATGATATTTTTCCTCTTTACCGGTGATGGTGTCATATAATTCAATCTTTAATCCCTTGTTTAAAAAAGCAAGTTCTCTTGCACGTGTACAGATGGTATCAAAATTAAACTTTAAATTTCCAAACATATCACTGTCGGGCAAAAATGAAACTTTTGTTCCAGTTTTATTAGTTTTTCCTATTTTTTTCAATGGCTCGACAGGTATACCACTGTGCATTTTCCCATTTTCATCGGCATAGGAATGAAAGCCTATAAAATATTCCTGTCCGCCTTTATATACCCAAACTTTACACCATTTTGATAAAGCGTTTGTGACAGATGCACCCACACCATGCAATCCACCCGAAAATTTGTAGTTTTCATTATTGAATTTGCCACCAGCATGGAGAGTCGTATATACTACTTCAACGCCCGATTTATGAAGAGTAGGATGCTCGTCAACTGGAATACCACGGCCGTTATCTTCAACAGTCGCCGAACCATCTTGTTCTAGCGTTATTCGTATCGTATCACCATACCCGTTTGAAATTTCGTCAATGGCATTATCGACAATTTCCCACAAAAGATGGTGCATACCCTTTATGCCCGTTGTTCCAATATACATTCCCGGCCTTAATCGAACCGCATCAAGCCCCTCTAGAACAACTATATCTTTTGCATCATATTTCTTTTCTGCCATACAAAACTCCTTTAAGTTAATCTATGATATTATAACATAAATTACATTTTTAAACAATCTTTTTACACATTTTGTTGCAATTTGGAATTTTTGCATAGTTATGTAACTTTATGAATAAATATTCGATTAAATAATTCCCGTTTTTACTCATATACTACATTAGAGGTGTTTTATTATGAAAAATAGAATCGTTTTAACAGGTGGAGGAACTGCCGGACATGTTTATCCCGCTCTCGCCGTCAAGGAGAATTTGCCCAGTGATTATGAAGTTTTTTATATCGGCTCAAACGGCATGGAAAAGGAAATATTGAAAAAAGAAAAAGATGTGAAATATTATGAAATTGAAGCAGTTAAATTGGAGAGGCGTCTGACGATTAAAAATTTTCTAATACCTTTCAAACTTTTTTCTTCAATTAAAAATGCAAAGAAGATACTAGCGAAGATTAATCCTAATGTTATCTTTTCAAAGGGAGGGTTTGTCGCCCTACCTGTCGTGATAGCCGGCAAAAAATTAAATATTCCTATAATTAGTCACGAAAGCGACCTTTCTATGGGGCTTGCAAATAAAATAATTTGTCACTATTGTGACGTTATGTGCACCTCTTTTGA
>CANQBU010000075.1 GCA_947589615.1 uncultured Clostridia bacterium
TTTCACAAATAATTATATCAAGTTGCGTATCAAAATTTTGAGTTTTTGTAGGCATAACTAAGCCTATATTAGCATTTATAGAAAAATAAAGCTGATGAAGAGTTTGGTTTATTCCTGAAGATTTAAAATTGGAAATAAACTTAGTTGTAACTGTTCCTATTGGAACTAATTGCAAAGATATATTAGGTCCCACCCCATACAAAAAAGGGATACCAGAAAATGTTCCTAAGGCTACTCCTATTTTCTCTTCACCCAAATTATCAAACTTTGTTTGAACACCTTTTGTTATTTCGCGAACAAGAAGATTAGTTTTTACAGAATCGATTTCAATTAGTTCTATTTTATTATTGCTTGTATATTTTATATCAACTAAATCATCATATGTAATATTCCCTTTTGATAAAACCTCTCCAACGACTTCACTTATTGAATTTGTAGCAACTGACCTAACCTTTTCTTCGCTTAACCTTGCAACCACAGGGCAGACTATTTTTAAATAATAAAAAAATGCCAAAACAAAAATTATAAGCAAAAAGAACAAAGCGACTCTAACTCTATGTTTTATTGGCTTTCTCTTCTTTATGGTTTTTGCTGTGGCTACCTGCATAGTATACTTATATGCTTTTTAAAAATAAAGTTTTACAAATAAAAAAGAATGATTCTATATCATTCTTTAACTTTTTGTTTTAGATTTAAATATAAGGGCAAAAATGAAGGCGAATAACACAGCCGCAGCTATACCTCCTGCAGTTGCCTCTAAACCTCCCGTAAATGCCCCGACGATTCCTCGTGCTCTTACTGCCCCTATAGCCCCTTTTGCAAGGGAAGCTCCAAAACCTATAATTGGAACATTAATACCCGCCTTTGCAAATTCTGAGATGGGATCAAATATTCCAAAAGCTTCAAGCAAAACACCAATCAAAACAAAAGTTACCAAAATTCTAGCTGATGTGATGTTTGTATAAATTATCAAGACTTGTCCAAGCATACATACAAGTCCGCCAATTAAAAATACCCAAAGATAATACATGCCTATACCTCCTTCTTTGTGCCATAACTTACTTTTCTTGTTGTGGTCACCCTTCTCTTTTTATTGCGATCTATTTTTTTATTTTCTTCCACATCGCTTTCTATAACTATAGCGTGACATACTCCGGGTATAGTTTCGCCCTGTTGCGATGCTGTTGTCGACATCAAAGCGCCTGTAGGCATAAATAATACCCTTTTCAACTCACCTTTTCTCAATTTGCTAATTATAAATGAATTGAAAACTGTTGCACTGCATCCGCATCCACTTCCACCTGAAAGTGTATTTTGATTTCTGGTAAAATACATCTGTCCGCAATCATTATAATTCAATCCTAACTTTATCCCGTTATATTCCATCAAGTCAACAAGGATTTCACTACCCAATTTCCCTAAATCCCCAGTAACGATTAAATCGTAATCATCTGGGGTCCTTCCAGTATCTTTAAAATGTGCAAGCATTGTATTCATTGCTGCCGGAGCCATTGCTGCCCCCATATCATTTACATCATTAATCCCAAAATCAATAACCTTTCCAAAAGTCGCCATTGTAATTTTTGGTCCTTTACCCGTTTTGGATAAAACTGTGGCACCTGAACCAGTAACAGTCCATTGAGATGCGGGCGGTCTTTGATTGCCTAATTCCAACGGAAATCGGAATTGCCTCTCTGCAGATGAAAAATGTGAACCTGTTGCACAAACTAGTTTGTCAAAATGAGATGAATCAATAAAAGTTGCTCCAATAGCAAGGCTTTCCGCCATTGTTGAGCATGCTCCAAACAATCCTAAAAATGCAACATCAAAATTTCTTGCCGCATAAGAAGATGAGATGATTTGATTTAGTAAATCACCTGCCAAGATTATCTGTATATCCTTAGGTTTTATTTTTGCATCTTCAATAGCCCCAACTATTGCACTTTCGAGCATCTTTTTCTCAGCTTTTTCATAAGAGTCTTCGCCAAAACTATCATCTTTCATTACATAATTAAAGTAGGGACCAAAATTCCCTTTCCCCTCTTTTGGACCTACTATAGAGTAACTACCGATAATTACTGGTTTATTTTTAAAAACTATTGTTTGATTGTAACTCATATTTTCCTCTTTAAATAAATAAATAAACTAAACCGACTATAATGCTCGAAACTATCCCTGCAACAATAACTGGACCTGCTATCGTAAACATTTTAACGCAAATTCCATAAATTATCCCCTCATGTTTAAATTCTATTGCAGGAGATGTAATAGAATTTGAAAATCCCGTAATAGGAACTATCGAGCCTCCTCCGGCAAATTTCCCAATTTTATCATAAACACCTATTCCCGTCAAAAAAGATGCTATAAAAACTAGGATTACCAAAGTATATCCCCATGCCGTCTGCTCTGCCAAATTGGGAAACCAAAGCATTATTAAATCATTTATTCCCTGTCCTATTGTGCATATAATTCCACCCACCAGGAAAGAATTAAACAAACTAGGCCATGGTCTAGTCTTAGGAATTTTTGCTTTTACATAGTTATTATAAGCTTCATTTCTTTTCTTCTCTTCCATACTCACTCCTGTAAATTTATTAACTTTACACAATTTTTTTATACATTTATTTTGAATAATAAGCATTGTTTTGTGCAAAATAAATTCATGGAGGAAAATCATGAAAAAGGCTTTATTAATTTTTTTAATAACACTGTCAACTTTTTCCATGTTTGGATGCACTAAAAATGATAACAAGGCGCTTGTTAATTTCAACAAACACCTTGAAAGCACCGAAGCAGTAGTCAGAAACACGAGTTCGAGTGAAATTTATGAAGTTAGTCCATCAACAAATTATGAATTAGTTGATTTTAAAAATCCTATTCAACTACACAGAGCTAATTCTTATGATAACATGATGAGAGAAGAAAATATAAGACAGCAAATTCTTTCGGTTAGCGCCTATATTAAAAATATACCGAGCGAAAAAATCAAATTATCAAAAAACAAAAAGGAGCTTCTAAAACAATTAAATAAAAATTTGGAGAAATATTCAGATTTACTAAGTGATACAAAAGAAGACGTAAGATTATCAGTAGATACCATAAAGCGTAATTTAGTCATTGGGAAAATTGATGTTCAAAATGCCGAAAGGGCCTACATTATGTTAAATAATAGTATGAATGAAAGATATACCTACCTTTGCAATATTTACGATAATTTACAATTTGCAAAGGATATTATAAATGAAGATTTGTCTTTAGAAAATGACTTATCGACTGAAAAAAATATACAACAAGACACCAATAATAAAACATCAAAGAAAAATATAGATAGTTTTAATAATATAGAACAAGAAAAATTAAATACTGAACAGGAAATAACCTCTCCAAACAATGAAAATGGAGTTCCTTACAACGATTATAGAATGATGGGCAATCGCGGATATAATCGTTATGGATACCGATATGGATATAATAGATTTAATCCAAACAGAAATACAGACACATTCTATCCATTTAATAGAAACATTGACACCTATAGATTTAATCCATACTATTATAATAATTATAATAACAATTACAATAATTACAATGAAAATGGAATTATGCCCCTTAAAAACCCTACTCAGCATCTTCAAAATGATAAACAATTTAAAAACAATTCTCCTGTAAAGGAAGAACTTCCCGAAAGTTTACAAAAAACATAGCAAAATTATGCTATGTTTTTATGATGTAAGCTTATTTTTTAAATTATTTAGTATCTTATTTTCTAATCGAGACACCTGAACTTGAGAAATTTTTAATTCTTTTGCTATTTCGCTCTGCGTTTTATCAAAATAATATCTAAGTAAAATTATTTTTCTATCTCTTTCTTCCAATCTCTTTACAAGCTCTGTAAGTGCAATATTATCTATCATTTTCCCGTTGATATCATCTTGAGACTCCAATCGATCAATCAAATTTAAAGATTCCGAATCTTCTTCAATAGGAGTATAAAGTGATAACGGCATTTTTGCAGAATCCATAGCCATTACAACATCTTGTTCATCAACGTTAAAATGCTTTGCAATTTCATCAATAGATGGACTTTTTTCGTTTTCATTACAATATTTTTCAATAAATTTATTAATTTGAAGATTTAGAGATTTTAACGCTCTTGAAACCTTAATGGAACCATCATCTCTCATAAAACGTTTAATTTCGCCTATAACCATAGGGACTACATAAGTTGAAAACTTAACGCCAAACTGGGGATTAAAATTTTTAATTGCCTTCAAAAATCCCATACACCCAAGTTGAAATAAGTCATCATACTCAACACCTTTATCTTTAAAACGTTTAATAACGCTTTTTATAAGCGGCGAATTTTCTTCTACAAGCACCGATTTTGCTTCTTGATCACCTTGTTGAGCCTTTTCGACCAATTGCAAAATTTGTTCATTATCAAGCATTCCCCACCTGTAAGGCTTCGTTATTTATCTGTTTAAACATGGTTACCGTAGTCCCGCCTTGCTCATTTTTTTCAACTTCAACTTTGTCCATAAAACTTTCCATTACAGAGAAGCCCATTCCGCTTCTTTCCTCATCAGGTTTTGTTGTAAAGAAAGGCTCTCTTGCTTTAGCAATATCTTTTATGCCTATTCCGCTATCTTTTACGACAATTTTTACGCTATCACCTTCAATTTCACATCTTAATGTTATTAGTCCATTTTGTTTTGGATATGCATGAACCACACAATTAGTTACGGCTTCCGAAACAGCGGTTTTAATGTCTCCTATTTCATCAATTGAAGGATTTAACTGGAGGCAAAATCCAGCAACACATAATCTTGCAAAGCCTTCATTAATAGAGAGTGCCTTAAAACTAACTTCCATATAATTTGATTTAATCATTTTTTCTCCTTTATACTATCTTGGGCATTATGTCATAAAGCCCTGTCATTTTAAAAATTTTTTCTGCTTGTCTTGAAGGGTTACAAATATAAATTGGTATTTTTTTTAATTGCATTTTTTTATACCTCCCAATTAATACCCCTATTCCCGTGCTATCCATAAATTCAAGTTCTGAGAGGTCGATTATGATTTGTTTAAAATTGCTTGTTCCGAAAATATCATCTAGCGTAACTCTTGCATTGCTTGCTGAATTTTCATCCAGCTCGCCACAAAGAACCACATAAAGTGTGCCATTATATACCCTGCTTTTAATATGCATTTTATCCTCCTTTTTCACAAAAATTCTAACATAAATAGACGTGCAAAAATTAGGATTTACATACGAAAAATGACAAATAAAAAAGAAAGGACTCATCTTTAAAATGAGCCACCTATGTAATATTATATATTTTTTAAAATTTTATTGCTCCTCCCGTAACCTCAAAAATTTCTCCGGTGATAAAACTTGCATTTTCACTTGCAAGAAATTTTACCGCATAAGCAACATCTTCTGGCATTCCCAATCTATTTAAAGGTGTCGAAATTTTTATTTCCGCCCTCTCCGCTTCATTGAAATCTTTTGTCATATTGGTAGATATAAATCCAGGTGCAATAGCATTAACCCGAACATTAAAATTTGCACATTCCATAGCTAATGATTTTGTTAAAGCTATAATTCCGCCTTTTGTAGATGAATACACGCTTTCACAACTTCCACCATAAATTCCATAAATAGAAGCAATGTTAATGATGTTGCCACGCCTACAATTTATAAAATTTCTCATGGCCTCTCGGCTGACATAAATTGCCCCCTTTAAATTGATATCTATAATTTTATCTATATTTTCATCTGTTTCATCTATCAGCAATTTTTCTGGCCTAGAAATCCCTGCACAATTTATTACACTTTCGATATATAAGTTTTCTTTAAAAACTTTATCAAAAAAAGATTTAACTTCTTCCCCTCTGGAAATATCTAATTTATATTTTGAAAAAATTGATATTTCATTACAATAATTCTCAAGCTTTTCAATTTCATTACTAAAATAGGTGGCAATTATATTATA
>CANQBU010000076.1 GCA_947589615.1 uncultured Clostridia bacterium
TATGACGAACATAATCAAGAGATTAATCCTCCATGCCTGCATTATGCTTATCCCGATGAAAAAGATAAGGCCCTTTTTAAAGCAAGTTATTTCATGGAGAAAGTTCCATTTTCTCATGAAAAGCCAAAGAAAATATATATAGCAAAAATAGTTTCAAATATTATAAACGAACAAGCATTCCAATTTTTCCGAGAAGAAAATGAACTATGTTACAGTTGCCAGGCGTATTGCTATATTTATTTTGATCATCTAGAATGTGAAGTGAAAGTATCCTGTCAAGAGGATAATATATCAAAAGTTATTGAAAAATATGGCGAATTTATTGAAAAAATGAACAAAGAATTGGATAAAGATATATTTGAGAAGCAAAAACGAAGATTTATAAATTCAATAAACTTTGGTCATATCGATTTATCGTCATTATGTTCATGGGCATTGCATGTTTATTATGAAGAAGAAAAGATGTATGGAGACACCTTCAATAAAGAGTATAAAGACAAAATGAGAGATGTTACTTATGAGGAGGCAAATGATTTATACAAGAAACTCTTCACATGTTTACCTCATGTAACAATTATATCAAAAGATGAAAAGTATAAAGAATTAAATATTTCAGATTTAAAAACAACAAAATAATAAAATTTTCAAATTTTGATAAAAAAACAACAAAAAACTAGGTTTTTACCTAGTTTTTTTGTGATTTTCATTTATTTTTTGCAAAATTTTCTCTTTTATAATGTTAAAAATCTGCTCAGGTGTCTTAGTTGCATCTACGACGCAAAACCTTTCTTTCTCCACATCGGCAATGAAATTATAACCTCTTTCAACTGCTTTATGAAACTCAATTCCGGCACTTTCAATATTGTCTAGTGTTTCATTTGGCTTCTTTCTTTTAAAAGCTTCTTCGGCTGAAATTTTTAAATAAAATGTTAAATCAGGCTTTAAATCTCCAATTATTGTTCTTGTAAGAGAAATTATATCATTTTTAGACATTATTCCTCGTGCTTCACCTTGGTAAGCGATTGTGGAATCATAAAATCTATCGGCAATTACAATTTTTCCGCTGTGAAGTGCGGGGATAATAACATTTTGAGTTATCTGACTTCGTGCCGCACAAAAAAGCAAAAGTTCAGTCATTGGCAGGGGCTTATCTTCTGTATAATTTAGAATAAGGTCCCTAATTTTTTCTGCAAGGGGGGTTCCGCCAGGTTCTCGAATGAAAATATATTCGTCTTTATCAAAGTTTTCCTCGAAAAACTTTTTCACCATGTTTACCTGTGTGGATTTGCCGCAAGCATCTCCTCCTTCAAAAGAAATAAAAAGTCCTTTTTTCATCTACTCGTCATCTCCTTGATCATCATCTTCATCACAATCATGGTCACAATGGCAATCATGATCACAATCATGCACATCATCATGCTCACAGTGATTGTGACCACAGCGGCAGGCTTCGTCGAAAATGTCAACAAATTCTATATATTCATCAAGATTATGTGATTTATAAATATTTTCAGGCATTTGGTCAGTAGTTGTGTAGCCAGGCTCTGCACACAAAACTTCAACAATTCTATTTACAACGGTTGCACAGGTAAGCTCAGCGGTTGCCGGTCTTTCTATTACAACTCTTGTGCTAGGAGTTCCTTCAATTGTCCAGTCATTGCAGTCAAACTCATCTTTACTATAAACTTTACCAATACATTCACTTATAATGGTTGTTCCTTCTTCAGTTTCTGTTGTAACAATTGCACTCATACCAGTGCAGTCGCCTTTTTTGATTGTCATATCGAGAGTGGAACTGTAAATATCTTCCTTGGCAATTTGAGGGGTTGTTTTTTGCGTCTGACTTTTAATATGGAGGCCCAATTTTGAGCAAAGCCAGCCATTTACATTCCACATATAACTTGGACTATATTTACCTTCTTCAATGAGTTTTGCGCGTTCCTTATCTGAAATTTCATCGACAGAAGCAATTTGTTTTTGAAATTCTTCAACAGTCAATCCAGCGCCATGAACTCTTGCGAGGGAAATACCATAATCTTCGACATTATAACTTGATTTCCCAATTATTTTAACTATTTTGTGTGTTGCTCCACCTAGAACACTTATTAAATTGCCCCAAAAAACATCTTGATATCCGCTTCCGCAGATTGTGCAGCCATTTTCTTTTGCAATCTCATCTAACTTTTGTGCAAGGGCAGGTGAAGAATTTTGTGCAAAGAAAGCCTCTTCGCAGGTAGAAATGGCATTTACTCCGTTTTTAGCGCAAATTTCATAGATAGGGTAGTTTTCATTAAATAAACTCGTAGTAGTAATAATAGCAATATCAACCTCATTTTCTTGCAAAAATTTATTAAACTGCTTTGCATTTTGTATTTTAACTCCTAAATTTTTGCCACCGGTTACAATTGAGACATCTTTTCCAATCTTATTTTTATCAATGTCGAAAGCGCCGACAAGTTGTACGCCTTTTTCTAAAGCATAAGTGATTGTGTATTTACTCATTTTCCCACAACCATATTGAACCATTTTAATTTTATCCATAAAACCTCCTAAAGATAAGTATATCAATAAATGAAATTTTTAACAAACAATTTCGATTGTTTTTAAATTTTTATTTTTATTTTATAATTATATAAATTTAATTTTCATCGTGCAAAAAATGAGTTCCTGAAATAATTTATGAAAAAACCTGCAAAAATCAAGGAAAAACTGCAAAAAAAAGCAGTATTTTTTGCAATTTTAATAAATTTTATTATTCCTCAGGTTCATTTGTAATTGGATTCTTTTTAAAGAATTCAAATATTGTAATGGCGAGATTGTGATTGATTTGTGGCAATGTTTCAAGCATTTCCACGCTCGCCTTTGAAATCTCATTGCTACTTCCAAACGCATCTAAAAGAGCATCGCGTTTCTTAGGACCAATGCCAGGAATATCATCAAGAATGGATTTTGTTTGTTTCTTTGTTCTGATATATCGATGATAGGTGATGGCAAATCTATGAGCTTCGTCACGAATTCTTTGCAATAATTTCAATTCTGCGGATGCGGGCTTTAATAATATAGATTGTGGATTATTAGGAACAAATACTTCTTCTATTCGTTTTGCAAGACTTATCATTTGAATATCGTTTTGCAGACCAAATTCACATAAAATTTCGTAGCATGATGAAAGTTGTCCCTTGCCACCATCAATTACAAGCAAATTGGGTTTTTCTGAAAAACTTTCGCCGTTCTGTTCTTTGTAGCGTTTTAATCGTCTACGCATTGCCTCTTCAAGACTTGCAAAGTCGTTTGATCCTTTTACCGTTTTTATTTTGAATTTACGATAATCTTTTTTGCAAGGTTCGCCATTTTTAAAAACAACCATCGAACAAACCTTATTTGTTCCACTTATATTTGAAATATCATAACATTCCATGCGCAAAGGCATTTCTATAAGATTTAGTTTTTCTTTTAGGGCTTTTATTGCACCAAGCGTGTTGTTGTATTTTAATTTTTCTTTTTCAATATGTTTTTCCAAAAATTCCTTGGCATTTTCAAGTGCCATATCAAGAAGAGTTTTATTTACTCCATGAGGGTTTGAAATAAAGTTAATTTTCTTTCCGAGGTATTCACTTAATAGATCGGGAGAGTTAATCTCATGAGATAAAATAATTTCATTTGGAACTAGTAAGTTTTGATAGTATTGAGAAATAAAATTGAAGAGAGTTTCTCCTTCTTCAAGTTCGGCGTCTATGCAAGGGTAGGATATGACTCCTAGTATCTTTCCTCCGCGAACAACGATATTTGTAATAACTCCACTGAGCCCATCAGTCCAATAAGCAAAGACATCTTTTGTAACATCTTTTGGAAGATTTGCGACTATGCGTTCTTTTAATTTTTTTATCATTTTAAGTCTGTCTCGCAATATAATGGCATTTTCAAAATTTTCATTATTTGAGGCCAAAATCATTTTATTTGTTAAAATTTCTTCAATTTCTTCATCATTTCCGTTTAAAAAGTTAATTGCCTTGTTAATTTCGCTTAAATAATCCTCTCTTGAGATTTTTTTTGTGCAGGGAGCATTGCATAGTCCAAGCGAATAATTTAGGCATTCCCTTTTTGCGATTGATGTGTCTGTAATTTTATTATTGCAAGTTCTTATTTTAAAAGCGATATTTATAGTTTTTAGAATTTCTCTCGCATCAATTCCTGCAAAATATGGTCCAAAATATTTAGCGCCGTCTTTTTTTACTTTTCTGACGATCTCGAACTTAGGAAAACTATCTTTTAAATTTACTTTAATATATGGAAATTGTTTTCCATCTTTAAGCAAAATATTGTAAAATGGTTGATATTTTTTAATAAGATTGCTTTCAAGCGCAAGTGCATCCATTTCAGACATGGTGATGGAGTAGTCAAAAATGTCAACATTATCGACCATTGCCTGAACCTTGCTTGGTTTAGGGGAATTGCGGAAATATTGACTCACTCTGTTTTTTAAATTTTTTGCTTTGCCTACGTAAATGACAATTCCATCTTTGTCTCTCATTACATAAACGCCAGGTTTTGTAGTCAATGTTTTAAGTTTTTCTTTGATTTTATCATTCATAGTAATATTATAACCTATTTGCTCGTCAATTCAAATAAAATTAAAAGGTAAACTAAAAATATTTTATTAATAGTAATTTTACGCTTAAGAATATTAACATAGTAGGGTGATTTTTCTTGTATGTAAAATATTAATTTTATTTGAAAAGTCAATTAAAATGATGTTAATTTAAAAAAATAGCCCAAAAATGGCTAAATTTTTAAAAAATACATTAATTTTTAAATAATTTTAGAAAATTGTTGATTTTTTAGTTATTTTTCAAGATCTGCAAACATTCTTCTTTGGTTAATGTCTCTTGCGTTCCCTCAGCCATATTCTTAAACGAATACTTATGAGCGGTCACTTCATTTTCACCAACAATAATGACAAATGGCAAATTTCTTTTATTTGCTTCTTTCATTTTTCCTTTAAAAGAGCGGTTATCATAATTTATCTCACATATTATACCGTTATTTAGGAAATATGATTGAAGTTCAACGCAGTGTAATATTGTATCACCGAGCGGAATAATTTGTAAATCAATATTTCGCTTGTCAAGAGGGGGGAGCATTTCATTTTTATCAAGCAAATCAAAAAGTCTGGTGAGTCCAATGCTGAGTCCCACGCCCGGCATCTTTTTATCGGTGTAGTAAGTTGCAAGATTGTCATATCTTCCTCCTGCACAGACGGCACCAAATTCGGGATGTCCAACAAGGTATACCTCGAATACTGTTCCAGTGTAATAATTGTGACCTCTAATAATTCCAATGTCAAGGCAGTAATTCTCCTTTGGTAATTTATATGCTTTCAAATAAGAGTAAACCTCTTTTAAATCATTAATACCTTTAACAAAAGTTTCATTTATACTTAACGATTCAAGTTTTGCCAAAATTTCATCAAAGTCGCCACAAAGAGAAGCAATATCAATAAGCTTGTTTGCTTTTTCATCCTCTATGTCTAGGTCCTTAAGCTCTTTAATTGCGTTTTCCTTTCCGATTTTTCCAAGTTTGTCTAGAATTATTAGAATATCAATTGTTTTTTCTTTTAGCCCTAATTCCTCACAATACCCGAACAAAATATTTCGATTGGATATGTGGTTCATAATTTTATAGCCTAGTTTTTCAAAGATTTTATCCGCGATATTGAGGCATTCCGCATCTGCAATCAATGGGAGTGTATCCAATCCTATTATATCAGCGTCACATTGATAAAATTCTCTAAATCTTCCCTTTTGTGCTTTTTCTCCGCGATAAACTTTCCCTATTTGATATCGTTTAAAAGGAAAATCGATAAATTCGCTGTTCATGGCTACAAATCTTGCAAGAGGAACGGTTAAATCATACCTCATACAGACATTTGTGTCA